>NZ_CDLD01000037.1:0-5628 GCF_001006945.1 Lactobacillus sp. OTU4228 | reverse complement strand
GTCTTACTACAACGCTGAAAATAATCGAGCTAGAAGTTTAGCAGGTTTTCAAGAGAGACTCGAAGTTGCCATTTTAGCTTATAATATGGCATATTGTCTAGAACGATTTAACTAGCACCACGCGTATGTAATTAATGAATTGAAAATCATGGGGGATTTTTATGACTAAGCAAGTTTCCACCGCAACTATTTATTTGGGTACGCCTTTTTACAATGACGACCAACGCGCACGTGTTAAGAAGGCAATGGCATTACTCGAAAAGAACCCAACTGTTGTGAGAGTTCATTTTCCATTTGACCAAAACTTCGTTGATCCAGAAGAAAAGAATCCAGAAATCGGCGGCATCCGTAGCATGACTTGGCGTCTTGCGACATACAACAACGATATCACCGGTTTGGTTAACGCAAGCTGCGGCGTCTTTTTATACGACATGGACAACATTGATGATGGTAGTGCCTTTGAAATCGGCTTTATGCGTGCACTCCACAAGCCAGTAATTTTGGTACCATTCACTAATGATCCAAATAAAGAAAAAGAAATGAACTTGATGCTGGCACAAGGCGTAACGACAATCATTGACGGTAACACTGATTTTGAAAAATTAGCTACTTATGATTTCAACACCACACCTGCTAATCCAGTTGTTGGTTACAAGATCATCTAACAAAAATACCCGGGGAATAATTCCTCGGGTATTTCTTTATGCATTCAATTGTTTAAGTAGTTTCCGCGCCTTTTCTAGCGTGATCCGGTTTCTGTTGATTCTTGCAAAAGCACAGGCGTCATGCAGGTGCTGACTCGTGATCTCCTTTTTCTTAGCCTGTTCCATATCGTTTATGCCTTGGCGCAAAAGGATGCGGGCCATATAGAAGATAGCGTGTTGCTCGATCCCAATCTTGTAGCCGTAGCGAAGCAAGGAATTCGATTCTTTGTACATCTTGCGTTCGCCGTAGAATTCACCGGCATCGCATAAGATAGCCAAGATGTGCATCGTGGTTAAAACATTGGTAATATCAACGTCCATAATGCTTTTCAGGATCTGATCGTAGTAGTGCTGTGCCTTTTCGGTTTCGCCTTGCTTAGCGTAGATTTGACTACAGCCGTTTAAAGCGAGCAGACGGTAAATGTCGTTTTTCGGCAAATTATCCGTTGTCAAAATGTTGTTGAAGTAAAATAGTGCACTCATTTGGTTACGATCGCTTTTCAGTGCATATTGACCGCGCAAAAAGTGGTAGTGTACTTTATCTTCATCCCGCTTAAGATTTTGCGGATTGATCTGCGATAAAATGTTCAAAATCTTGGCGTAGTCGAAATTGATAAATGAAAAATCAGCTTCAAATAGCAAGCGTGCGACTTTCTTTTCATCGCTACTGGTCATAATATCGCCAACTTCGATGTTTAACCGATCGCAGAGCTGCTTCAAAATTTTAAAAGACGGTACCTGACCATTATTTTCGAATTTACTTAAAGTAGATTGCGTACAAATACCATGACAGAGGTCGGTTTGTGAAAGCTTTTGGTCTTTACGAATTTGTACGAATTTTTCTATATTGATCATAATTATTTTTGTCTCTTAATTGTTTGGAATAAAAAGTCGAGTGATTCATCGATGTAGTCGTTGCCGTAGTCCATTGCATGACCATGTCCTGGAATGACGAGTAGTTGCACACCGTGATTTTGTTTAGCTAAAAAGTTGACGAAGTCGAGAACTGAATCAAGTGGGGTCAGTTCGCCTGCTGAATTGATCATCATTACTTTGTCTAATTTGCTTAAGTCGTATGATTTTGCATCAAGTTTAGCTAAAACCTTTGGGTCTTCAGTGCCGGTATAAGTTAAAGTAAAGTACTTGTAGAAGGACTGTCTGATTTGTTCAGGATCAGTGATGCCCAAGTCTTTTGCGGCTGCTGGGGATGCCTTAACGTCTTGGTGTTCTTTGATCCAGTTTGAATACTCAACTGGTGCAGACCAAGTTACCGTTGGAAAACCATATTTGCCGGCAACGTATAACGCCATTGTTCCGCCAACGCTGGCCCCGATTTGCACGATATTCTTGAGATCGTCTTGATCAGTGTAATCAGATTTTAAAAGCCATTCGACAAAATGCAATGCATCTTCATGTGCAGCTGGAAAATGTGTTGCAGGAGCGAGGCTATATTCAGGAATGAAAGTCATAAAACCGGCATTAGCTAAATCAACGCCGACGCTCTTAACGCTTTCCTTGTTGCCACGGAACCAGCCACCACCATGCCAAAAGATTAAGATTTTGGTCTTAGAAGTTGTATTATTGGGGTAGTAAACATCGGCCCCTAATTTCTTATTTGTGTCGTAGATAACATTATTTTTTATTACAACCATGAAATGCATTCCTTTCTTAGATCTTTCATCGCTTATTATATATTAACTATAGGAACAGAAGAAATTAATAAGAATATTTTTAGTTTTTCTACAATAAGGTGAAAAATCGGTTAAATAGTGTTATTTTTGATAAAATTGACGTACTAGTCCTATGAGGGAAGGCGAAAAAATGCAACATTTATCAGCTAAAGCAAGTCGCAAACTAATTAACATTGCTACAGTGGTTTGTGGAATAATCATTATTTTGCTAGTGATCTATTGGTATCGGCTAGGCATTTTTACTGATCAAGCAAAAATGCGGGCTTATTTAGCTAATAAACAAATTGTTGGTCCGATCATTTTTGTACTGATTCAAATAGTACAGGTAGTTGTACCGATTATACCCGGGGGCGTTTCGCTTCTCGGCGGTGTGGTATTTTTCGGACCGATTGCCGGTTTTATCTATAATTACGTCGGCATTTGCATTGGTTCAATTATCAACTTTTTCTTAGCCAGACATTACGGGCAACCATTTATTTTACATATTGTCTCTGAAGAAACGCTAGATAAATATATGAAGTGGACGAAGAATCAAAAGAAATTCAACTGGTTCTTCGCGCTGTGTATCTTGGCGCCGGCGGCACCCGATGATGTGCTTTGCTTACTGGCTGGTTTAACCAAGATGAAGTTTTCTACGTATTTCTGGATTATTATTTTGTGTAAGCCTTGGACAATTGCGGCCTACAGCTTTGGTCTGCAATATGGTGCAAGATGGCTGTTGAAGTTGATGGGTAACTGATGCTTGAATCAAAGAGAATATATTTAAGACGATTTGAAGAAGGGGATGCACCTCTTTTACTAAGATGGGGACAAAACGCGCGCTATCATGACATGGCCGGTTTTGAAAAGATCGAAAATATGGATCAAGCGGTAAAGAGCGTGCATCAATATATGACTAGACCCGAAAGCTATGTCATCTGTCTGCGTAATAGTGATGAAACGATTGGTTTAATCGAATTATATGAGCGCGGCATGGACGAGCAGAGTGGTTTATTAAAGACAAAAGAAATAGGCTTTTTACTGGATCAAACTTTTGAAGGCCATGGCTATATGAACGAAGCGGTCCATTTAATTTTGGCCTATGCTTTTAAACATAAAAGACAAACGGAAATCTGGGCTGGCACCTTTGCCAATAATGAAAAGTCGCAAAAACTGTTGCAGAGATTAGGTTTTCACTACGTTTATACCGTCGATTACAGCCAAGTTAGTGCACTTTTTTCTTTTAAAGAAAAATATTATTTGCTCAAAAAAGAAGAATGGCTTAAAATAGACGCAAACACGAAATCCTAAGACTGCTTCAGAGAGTTCACGGTTGGTGCGAGTGAATGAATAGTCGTTTCCAGATTTCAGTAAGGTGGGCAATTAATAGTTGCACGGTTTGGCGTCGTTATTCGCCTGTTAAAGAGGTGCAGTCTATTTTAGACTGAAGATGGGTGGTACCGCGAAACCGTGTAAGAGCCGATTCGTCCCAAAGATAGGGATAATCGGCTCTTTTTTATGCATGGAGGTTTTATATGCTTGATATTAAAGTGATTCGTGAGAATCTTGATTGGTCAAAGAAGAAGCTTGCTACACGTGGCATTAAGCCAGAAGAATTGGACGAATTAGTTGAAATCGACACTAAGCGTCGTAAGGATTTGACTAAGAGTGAACAATTAAAGGCTAAGCGTAACGATGTTTCAAAGCAAATTGCTGAAAAGAAGCGTAACAAGGAAGACGCTAGCGATGCCATAGCTGCTATGCGTGAAGTAGGTAAGGAAATCAAGGACTTAGATAAAGAAGTTGATGAATTAACTGAAAAGCAAAACTACATTTTGCTTAGATTGCCTAACTTCCCAGCAGACTCAGACCCAGTTGGACCAGACGACAGCTACAACGAAGAAGTTCGTAAGTGGGAAGAACCAACTAAGTTTGACTTTAAGCCAAAGGCTCACTGGGACATCGGTACTGATTTGGGTATTTTGGACTGGGACCGTGCTGCTAAGGTTTCAGGTGCACGTTTTGTTTACTACATTGGTGCAGGTGCACTTTTGGAACGTGCCGTATTCAACTTCTTCCTTGATGAAAACACCAAGGATGGCTACACCGAAGTTATCCCACCTTACTTGGTAAACGATGCTTCAATGCAAGGTACTGGTCAATTCCCTAAGTTCCACGAAGACGTTTATACTATCGTTGATAACGACGATCCAGATAAGCCACGTGACTTAACTTTGATTCCAACTGCCGAAGTTCCTTTGGTAAACTACTTCAGAAATGAAATTATCCACGGCGACAAGCTCCCAATTAACGTAACTGCTTTATCACCAGCATTCAGAAGTGAAGCAGGTTCAGCTGGTCGTGATACTCGTGGTTTAATTAGAATGCACGAATTCCGTAAGGTTGAAATGGTTAAGGTATGTAAGCCAGACGAATCATGGGATGAACTTGAAAAGTTGACTCACAACGCAGAACACTTATTGCAAAAGTTAGGCTTGCCATACCACGTAGTTGCTTTGTCAACTGGGGATGCAAGTTTCACTAGTGCTAAGACTTACGACCTTGAAGTTTGGATGCCTGCACAAGACAAGTACCGTGAAATTTCAAGTTGTTCAAACTGTACTGACTTCCAAGCACGTCGCGCACAAATTCGTTACCGTGACGAAGACGGCAAGCTTCACTTGGCTCACACTTTGAACGGTTCAGGTTTGGCAGTTGGTCGTTGTGTAGCCGCAATTTTGGAAAACTACCAAAACGAAGACGGTTCAGTAACTGTTCCAGATGTACTTGTTCCATACATGAACGGTATGAAGAAGATCACTAAGGAATCAAGTTTAATCTAATTAAATAGATTTAATAAGAAGACGTTCGCTGTAAAAAGCGGGTGTCTTTTTTTGCTTTTTGATAAATAAAAAAGTTTTAAAAAATTTTTTGACGAAGAATAAGTGAATTTTAAGCAAATTTCGAACGATTAGTTGCGTTAAACTTTTAGTGTTAAGAAAATGATTGTCGAATGAGGGACACAATTTTAGAAGTGGTTACAACTAAACCACGCGTTTCATAAGTAAAGCGAACGAAGGGGCAAACTTGCAAGAAGAGCAGAAATAGGGTAAATTAATAAAGTCGTTTCGAGAGATGCGGCACAGCTTGAATAAGAAGCCTGAGCAAAGGAAAAATCAATAAAATGAAAAAAGTACTTGCAAAAGGGAGAAGAAGCTGGTAACATATTTAAATGTCGTCAAGCAAGAGATGAA
>NZ_CDLD01000036.1:0-43758 GCF_001006945.1 Lactobacillus sp. OTU4228 | reverse complement strand
GTTGGTGGGCAACTGCCTGCGAGGAAAGGAAGCTGCCGTGCTCTTTTTTAATATTCCGGCTTAGCTCAGTTGGTAGAGCGCTTGACTGTTAATCAAGATGTCGTCAGTTCGAGTCTGACAGCCGGAGTACTTTTTATGGAGTGTTGTCCGAGTGGCTTAAGGAGCATGATTGGAAATCATGTATACGGGCTTATACCTGTATCGAGGGTTCAAATCCCTCACACTCCGTAATGGGTTAAAAGAACCGTCTTGGAAGAATTCTAAGGCGGTTTTTGTTTTACCTTCATATAATATGAACAATCCTTTATAATAGTTCTAAAAGGAGCGAAGATAACATGAAGTTAAAGAAAGTATTTTTATTAATCACGACTTTATTAGGGATAGTTTTAACTCTAACTGCATGTTCTACAAAAAGAGAAGCAAATACTAAAAATCATAAAGTAGATATTGTAACTTCAACTAATATCTATGCAAATATTGCCAGAAATATCGTAGGTAAACACGGAGAAGTTCAAGCTATTATTACTAATGGCGACACTGATCCTCATGATTTTGAACCTACTACCAATTCTGCTAAAGAAGTAGCTAACGCGAATATCGTAATTGCTAATGGCTTGGGTTACGATGATTGGATGACTAAATTAGCTGATTCGAATGATATTCATGTGACCAAAGTTGGTGAACAACTTATGGGCTTAAAGCAGGGCGATAATCCGCATATTTGGTATAACTTGGATATGCCTAAACGATATGTAAATTACATTGTGAAACGGGCAAGCCAGATTGATCCAAAGAATGCGGCATATTTTAGAAAAAATGGCCGAAACTATTTAAAGAAAATTCAGAATATCAAGGAGCTTGCTGCTAAAATTGATGGAAAGCACTCTAAGCCCGTATTTGTCAGTGAGCCGGTATTTGACTATGCTCTTGAACGTTGCCGCTTTAAGATCGGAAATACTGCCTTTGAAGAGGCCGTAGAGAATGAGACGGACCCTAGTGCACAGGTAGTTCATAATATGCAGCAATCCATTAAGCATAAGAAGATTTCTTTCTTCGTTAATAATGTTCAAGCTTCAAGCAGCACTGTCAATGGAATGGTTAAATTAGCTAACCAAAATCAGATCCCTGTCTTGAAGGTGAGAGAGACCATGCCTAATGGCACAAGCTATTACGAATGGATGCGTGGCAATTATCAAAAATTATTTGATATTTTTTCAAAATAACCCTTGCATATTACTACGTTATCTAGTAATATAATAAACGTTGTGATTGAGATGTCACTCAGATAACTAAGATTTAGAAAAGTTCTTGACTTTTGAAACTCAATTAGTTATTATAATAGAGTACTCTTGATTAAGAGATATGACCCGTTGGTCAAGTGGTTAAGACACGGCCCTTTCACGGCCGTAACATGGGTTCAAATCCCGTACGGGTCACTTATGGAGGATTAGCTCAGCTGGGAGAGCATCTGCCTTACAAGCAGGAGGTCACAGGTTCGAGCCCTGTATCCTCCATCGTTCGGGACTACCGCAGAGGCGGTAGTCTTTTTTTATGCAAAAGAGCGAACGAAAGTAATAATTTTATCGGTTCAAGTCCTGAGAGGATTCACTAGTTGTTAGCTAATGAAGATGCCTTGTAACCGAATAGCCAATGTCTATATAGGGGGACTAATATGGAAAGACGTTTGTTTACTTCAGAATCAGTTTCTGAAGGACATCCAGACAAGGTTGCTGACCAAATTTCAGATGCAATTTTGGATGCGATGCTTAAGAAGGATCCTAACTCACACGTAGCTTGTGAGACGATCGTAACTACAGGTATGGTTTTCGTATTTGGTGAAATTTCTACCAATGCATATGTCGACATTCAAGATGTCGTACGCAAGACCGTCTTGAAGATTGGATATGATCGTCCTGAATTAGGTTTCGATGGTAACAACTGTGCCGTAATGGTTGATATCGATGAACAATCACCAGATATCGCCGGTGGTGTTGATCACTCACTTGAAACTAGAGAAAACAAGTCTGATAAGGATGAGTTGGACCAAATCGGTGCTGGTGACCAAGGCTTAATGTTTGGTTTCGCTATTAAGGAAACACCTGAACTTATGCCATTGCCAATCTCACTTGCTCACCGCTTGATGAGACGAGTAGCTGCACTTAGAAAAGATCATACTTTAGATTGGCTTCGTCCAGATGCTAAGGCTCAAGTTACTGTAGAATATGATGAAAATAATAAACCACTCCGTGTGGACACAGTAGTTATTTCTACTCAAACCGATGCAGAAGTTTCAAATGAAGAAATTCGCCGTGCAATGATCGACTTAGTAATTAAGGAAGTTATTCCAGCTGAATACTTGGATGAAAAGACTAAGTTTTTGATTAACCCATCTGGTCGTTTCGTTATCGGTGGTCCTAAAGGTGACTCTGGTTTAACTGGTCGTAAGATTATCGTTGATACTTACGGTGGTTACGCTCGTCACGGTGGTGGTGCCTTCTCAGGTAAGGATCCAACAAAGGTTGACCGTAGTGCTAGTTACGCTGCCCGTTACGTTGCCAAAAACATCGTAGCAGCAGGTCTTGCATATCGTTGTGAAGTACAACTTGCATATGCCATCGGTGTAGCTCACCCAGTATCAATCATGATCGATACTGCTGGCACAGGTAAAGTTGACGATGAACTTTTAACCGAAGCAGTTCGCAACGTATTTGATCTTCGTCCAGCCGGCATTATCAAGATGCTTAACTTGCGTCGTCCTATTTACGAACAAACTGCTGCATATGGTCACTTTGGCAGAACAGATGTCGATTTACCATGGGAAAAGACCGATAAGACTCAAGATTTGCTTGATTATATTAAAGATCATCAATAAAAATATTCGAGGAGTAAATTAAATGAAAAAAACAAACGTGCCTATAGTCACGCTTGCGATTTTTATGACAACATTTATGACCGCTATTGAAGGAACGATCGTTTCTACTGCAATGCCTACAATAGTTTCAGACCTTGATGGGCTAGAAATTATGAACTGGGTTGTATCGATCTTTCTGCTGATGACGGCTGTTTCGACTCCTTTATACGGAAAACTGGCGGATAGCATTGGGCGAAAGCCAGTTTTTTTGTTTGGAATTGCATTGTTTGTCATTGGATCGTCATTGTGTGGCCTAGCACAAAACATGATTGAACTGATATTGTTTAGAGTAATTCAGGGATTAGGTTCAGGGGCGGTTCAGCCAGTTGCGATCACCATTATCGCTGACCTTTATACTTTGCAAAAACGCGCTAAAATGTTGGGTCTTAACTCTGGTTTCTGGGGAGTGGCCTCAGTTATTGCTCCGCTTTTAGGTGGTTTTATTGTGCAACACCTGTCTTGGCACTGGGTCTTTTATATCAATGTACCAATAGGAATCATTGCGTTTTTATTAGTACTAGTGTATTTGAGAGAGCCTAAGCATAAATCTAGTTCAAAATTGGATTTGCAGGGAACCATTTGGTTAGTATTATTGCTTTTGGCCTTAATGTTCTTCTTGCAGGATCTTGGCAGTAACATGAATTTGCTAGTTATGGCCGCTCTAGCCGTTTTGATTGTAATCTCTGTAATTCTATTCTTTAGAGCAGAAAAACGCGCAGCGGATCCAATAATGCCACTCTCGATGCTGATAGACAAGGAGTTCTTTGCATTAAACAATATTACGCTACTTATTTCTGGTGTAGTTATTGGATTTGAATTTTATATTCCAACTTGGATGCAAGGAATTAATGGTACTAATGCCTCACTTGCAGGATTTGCTGTAACGCCTAGTTCATTAATGTGGATTGTAGGTTCGTTCTTGATTGGCGGGATGCTAGGTCGCTGGGGTATCAAGAAAACGTATGATTATATGCTGGCAATTTTGGTTGCGGCAGATCTGGTTTTAATCTTGGTGCCAATATATACTCCATTTTGGGTATTTTGCATAGTGGCCGCCTTCAACGGAACTGCCTTTGGTGCAATTACAACAGCATCGCAGGTACGCTCACAAGTATTGGTTCCTAAGGATGATATTGGAGTAGCCACATCATTTAATACCCTAATGAAATATCTAGGTCAAACAATGATGGTCTCCGTTTACGGTATTGCATTTAATACTATGGTAGCTAAAGGCCTGGCTAAACATCCAGGCTTGACCCAAGCAATGATGAACAAAATTGTTTCTGCAGAAAACGCTAAGACATTGGCAAGCAGTGTTGTACCACAATTGCGTCAAGTGCTTTTAGGTGGTTTGAAAGCAGTCTATATTGTTTCCATGATAGTTATCCTAATTTCAATTTTGCTAAACCAAACGTATAAAGACCGTAAAATTAAACATGAGTAACAAAAAAACAAGCATCAATTTGATGCTTGTTTTTTTAATGCATTATTTTCGTTTTCGATCCATCATTTTTGGCTCAATGTAGAAATGGTATAAGAATGAATAACCGAGTAATACAAAGGTAATTCCTTCGATCCAACCACCGAATACATCTGATGGGTAGTGAACGTGAACGAAAATTCTAGTGTAGCCAATCATGAGTGGGAATAATGCCCAAATGATAATCAACAAAGTTTTCCAAAATTTACTTTTCACTAGCAAAATAGTCAAAATAATCAAAACGCCGAACAGAGCCGCACTACCAACTGAGTGACCAGATGGAAAACTGTAGCCATCCGCATAAACCAGGTGGTGGACAAGTGGACGATGTCGTTGAACGGCATGTTTGATAATCCAATTGTAACCGTTAGCGCAGATCATTACTCCCGCGGTGAAAAACGCGTAGGCATATTGTTTAAAGACGATTAAAATGATGAATAAAATAATCGTTTCAATCGTGATTACGTTGGTATTACCTAAATTAGTAAAAGTTTTGGCAAAAGCTACGTTAGCGGGATTTGTGTTGCAAACCACGTTAATTACTGCGTTGTCGAAACTATGAATAAACTGTGAGCTCGATGAAACTAAAATTGCCCACGCAGCATAGATGACCACAAAGATGGCACCAGGTATTAAGGTGTCCTTTGGTGGATTTTCTGTATTAATCAAAAAAATACTCTCCTCTTGTAATTTTTAGCATTTGTGGTAAATTATAATCATTATCTATAAGAAAATAAAGGTCAGGAAGCAGTAACAAGGATGTTTTTTCAGAGAGAGGCTGGTAGCTGCGAAGTCTCAAAACGGAATTGTGAACTTAGCCTGGTATAAGAGCCTATCGTTGCCATCCGCGTTAAGGAGCATAATTAAGTGTCACATTTTTTGTGGAACTTAGGTGGTACCGCGATTGTTTCGTCCTATGATTTAGTTCATAGGGCGTTTTATTTTGCAAAGGAGAATAAATTTGTATAACCACAAAGTTGTTGAAAAGAAATGGCAAGACTATTGGGCAAAGCATGATACCTTCAAGACAGGTACTGATCCCAATAAAAAGAATTATTACGCATTGGACATGTTTCCATTCCCATCTGGTAAGGGACTTCACGTAGGTCACCCAGAAGGTTACACTGCAACTGATATTGTTGCTAGAATGAAGCGTGCACAAGGCTACAATGTACTTCACCCAATGGGTTGGGATGCATTTGGTTTACCAACTGAACAATACGCTTTGAAGACTGGGGAAGACCCAGAAGTTGTTACTAAGAACAACATTGCTAACTTCAAGCGTCAATTGAACAAGTTAGGTTTCTCATATGACTGGGACCGTGAAGTTACCACTTCAGACCCTAACTACTACAAGTGGACTCAATGGGTCTTTGAACAAATGTACAAGAATGGCTTAGCATATGAAGCCGAAGTTCCAGTTAACTGGTCACCAGATTTAGGTACTGTTGTTGCTAACGAAGAAGTTATCGATGGTAAGACTGAACGTGGTGGTTACCCAGTTTACCGTAAGAACATGCGTCAATGGATGCTTAAGATGACTGCATATGCAGACCGTCTTTTGGAAGACCTTGATGGCTTGGACTGGCCAGAACCAGTTAAGGAAATGCAAAGAAACTGGATCGGCCGTTCAGTTGGTGCTCAAGTAACCTTCAAGATTAAGGGCAGCGACAAGACCTTCGATATCTTTACTACTCGTCCTGATACTTTATTCGGTTGTTCATACACTGTTCTTGCTCCAGAAAACAAGTTGGTACAAGAAATTACTACTGATGCACACAGAGACGAAGTTAATGCCTACATCAAGAAGATTGAATCAAAATCAGACCTTGAAAGAACTGACTTGAACAAGAACAAGACTGGTGTCTTTACTGGTGCTTACGCAATTAACCCAGTAAACGGCAAGGAAGTTCCAATTTGGATTTCAGATTACGTATTGGCAAGTTACGGTACTGGTGCGGTTATGGCTGTTCCAGCTCATGATGATCGTGACTACGCTTTTGCTACTAAGTTTGGTTTACCAATTAATCCAGTACTTGAAGGCGGCGACATTACTAAGGAAGCCTTTACTGAAGATGGTCCACACATTAATTCAGAATTCTTAAACGGCTTAAACATTGAAGACGCTAAGAAGAAGATGGTTGACTGGCTTGAAGACCACAACTGTGGTGAAAAGAAGGTTAACTACAAGCTTCGTGACTGGGACTTCTCTCGTCAACGTTACTGGGGTGAACCAATTCCAGTTATTCACTGGGAAGATGGGGAAACTACTCTTGTTCCTGAAGACCAATTGCCACTTCGTTTGCCACATGCAACTGACATTAAGCCATCAGGTACTCCAGAAAGTCCATTAGCTAACTTGACTGACTGGGTTAACGTTGTTGATAAGAACGGTAGAAAAGGTAAGCGTGAAACCAACACTATGCCTAACTGGGCTGGTTCAAGTTGGTACTACCTTCGTTATGTTGATCCACACAATGATAAAGAATTAGCTGACTACGACTTGCTTAAGCAATGGCTTCCAGTTGACCTTTACATCGGTGGTGCAGAACATGCCGTTCGTCACCTTCTTTATGCAAGATTCTGGCACAAGGTTCTTTACGACTTGGGTGTTGTTCCAACCAAGGAACCATTCCAACGTTTGTACAACCAAGGTTTGATCTTGAAGAATCACGAAAAGATGTCTAAGTCTAAGGGTAACGTCGTTAACCCAGATGACGTGATCGATGAATACGGTGCAGACTCACTTAGAATGTACGAAATGTTCATGGGACCACTTGATGCATCAATCGACTGGGACGACAATGGTCCAGCTTCAACTAAGAAGTTCTTAGACCGTGTATGGCGTCTATTCGTTAACGACCTTGACCTTAAGGCAATTCCTCAAGAACGCATTGTTGATAAGAACGATGGCGAACTTGATAAGGTTTACGCTGAAACTGTTAAGAAGGTAACTGAAGACTTTGATGCACTTCACTTCAACACTGCTATTTCTCAAATGATGGTCTTCATCAATGCTGCACAAAAGGCTAAGACTATTCCACGGGAATACGCAGAAGGCTTCGTTAAGCTTTTGGCGCCAGTTGCTCCACACATGATGGAAGAAATTTGGCAAATATTTGGTCATGATGAATCAATTACTTACGCTAAGTGGCCAACTTACGATCCAGCTAAGTTAGTTGAATCAACTGTTGAAATCATGGTTCAAGTCAACGGTAAGCTTCGTGGCAAGTTCCAAGCAGCTAAGGATGCTGACAGAGACGACGTTCAAAAACAAGCTATGGCACTTCCACACGTTCAAAAATTCTTAGAAGGCAAGGACGTTAAGAAAGTTATCGTCGTACCAAACAAGATCGTTAACATCGTAGCTAAATAAGTTAAGTTTTTCCTAAAAGAACAATAAGTTTTATACTTATCGCTTAAATTGCGTGATAATTAATTAGTTAATACTTCTTATTAGGGAAAATTCATGGAAGAAGAAAATAACTTAAATAGCAAAGATACACAAAATACGTTTCTAAAAGGCTCTGCATGGATGACCTTTGGTTCGATTGCTTCAAGAATTCTAGGTGCGCTATATATCATTCCATGGTATGCATGGATGGGTGCATATGGGAATATTGCTAATGCGTTGACGGCTCGAAGTTATAATATCTATACCATTTTTATTCTGATTTCGACTGCTGGAATTCCCGGTGCAATTGCCAAGCAGGTAGCCAAGTACAATGCGCTAAACGAATATGGTATTGGACGTAAGCTATTTCATAGAGGATTAGTCCTAATGGCAATCCTAGGTGTCGTATCGGCTGCGATTATGTATTCTGTCTCGCCGCTTTTGGCGTCAAATGGGAGTCAAAGCGATCCGAGACAGGTTGCGGTTATGCGTAGCTTGTCTTATGCCATTTTGATTATTCCGATTTTGAGTATCATGCGTGGATATTTCCAGGGTTACGCGGATATGATGCCGAGTGCCATGTCGCAATTTGTGGAGCAGTTTGCGCGTGTGGTATGGATGCTGTTAACTGCCTTTGTAATTATGCAAGTGCAGCATGGTTCATATGTCCACGCAGTTATTCAATCTAATTTAGCTGCCGCAATTGGTGCCGCATTTGGTATCGGCTTGCTTGTCTGGTTCTTATTTTCAAGAAAAAAGCAGCTAGATAGCTTAGTTGCTCATTCCAATAATCGTCTGCGAGTTTCAACCACACAATTATTTGTGGAAATTATTGAACAGGCTATTCCATTTATCATTATTGATTCAGGAATTACCTTGTTCTCATTGGTTGACCAATATACTTTCCACCCAATGATTGCTGGTTTGGTTCACGCTAGCTCAGATACAATTGAAGACTGGTACGCATTGTTTGGTTTGAATGCTAACAAGTTAATTATGATTATCGTTTCTTTGGCTAGTGCGATGGCGGTAACTGCAATTCCGCTTTTATCAGCAGCGCATACAAGGGGCGACTTCAGAAGCATTTCTAGACAGATTGCGAACACGATGGACTTGTTCTTATTCGTAATGATTCCAGCCGCATTTGGGATGGCAGCTATTAGTAGACCAATTTATACCGTCTTTTATGGTCCAGATCCACTTGGTAGTAAAGTGCTTTACTTATCTGCATTTACTGCAATTAGCTTGGGTTTGTTCACGGTGTTAATGGCAATTTTGCAAGGTTTATCAGAAAATGGCCTGGCTATTAAATATTTAGTCTTAGGTTTAATTCTAAAAGGGATCTTGCAGTTCCCAATGATCTTTTTATTCAAGATCTACGGACCACTAGTTGCTACTAATCTTGGTTTATTAGTAATTGTGCTTTTATCACTTAAACACTTGGAAGTACAATATGATTTCAATTTGAATAGAACCAGCCGCAGATTAATCGGAATCACTGCATTTTCAATCGGGATGTTCTTGATTGTTAAATTGGTAGAAATGGGTTTAGGCAAGTTCTTGAATCCAGATCATAGAATTACGGCTCTGATTTTAGTAATTTTATCTGTTAGTGTCGGTATTGCCTTTTATGGCTTTGCTGCATTGAAGACGGATTTAGCCCAAAAGATTATGGGTAGTCGAATCGAAAATATTTTGGTTAAGTTTCACATCCATGGTTAAAATTGAATAAGACAAAAACAACCAATGTCGTCATTCAGACATTGGTTGTTTTTTGTTACATTTAAGGGTTTTAAACAATGTGCAAAAATTATTCTAGGAGTGTTGCATTTGTAATGATAGCTAATCTGGAGTAATTGCAGTTAAAACAAAGACCCCAATTAGTTCAAGTGCTAAAAAAGTAATTCCAATAGTGGCTGTCATAATAAGCCATCTCCTTATCTGGAGAATAAACATCATAATGTTTATTCCAATTCATATTATCCTTTACACCATTTACTTTAACATAGAATTCATTATAATAAAAGCGCTTTCATAAAAAGAGTGAGAAAAAAGCCGATTTAATTTAAATCGACTTTAGTGCCCCTGCCAAGGATCTTTATTATAACATTTACTATAAGCAAAAGTTATAACTAACTAGTAATTATAAATATTTCTCAAATCCTTCTTTTGGAGACTGTCAAGAAGTTTGTGTAAATAATCTCTCTCGTTGATTGACTTTTTTATTTATCTTTTAATCAAAATAGGATTCTAGGGTGTCTCGAACTTGCCCAAATTCTTTATGAATCCTGTTAAAGTAACGGTCATTGTAATCCATTGCCTGAACTCCAATAAAGGTGTCAAGCGACTGCTCAGTTGGAAATTCTGTTTTAGGCTTGGTTTTCCGCTTAAGCCTGTTGTTAAAGGATTCAATCATGTTAGTTGAGTAAATTGAAGCTCTAATAGCTGACGGATAGTTGTAAAAGGTTAACAGATCAGGCTCAACCGGCACTGATATTACGCATGACGTGTACCAAGCAGCGTTGAAAATGCGCTTTAGGATAGGACTGGCAGATAGCCTCTTTCATGCCAACTACTCCGTCAGACAAGAAGAGCTCTACCTGTTCAAGGCCGCGACTCTTGAAGCCTTTGAGCATTTCGCTCCAAATCTCAATATTTTCAGTAGGCGCAATACAGCAGCTGCCTCAGAGCTTAAGCCTAAAAAAGATCAAAACGATCAAGTTGCAATTATTAACTTTATCGATTTGGACAACAATGGTAAGCAATTAACCTCATCTGGTCCACTTACTGGTAAACCAGGTGAAAGCATTAATGATTTGTACAGTACTGAAATTCCATTGAAGGCAATTGCTCAAACTGGTTATCACGTTGTCTTCAACGGTTTTGATGGTGATGGTCAAATTCAAAAATTTAACAACAATGATTTAATGACACAAGTCTTCACCGTTGGTTTGAGTAAATCAGCTAAGAGTGAAACCAAGGCTAAGGCACCTGAAAAGCAATCTGATGTGGATCTTGATGCAGTCAGAGAAGCAACTATTAATAATAAAGATACTGCTGCTATGGCATTGGGTATCGCTGCAACGATTATTAGCTTGATCGGTTTAATCGGTAAAGAGAATAAGTAAAGATTTAGTTAAAAGGGGACAGGAAAAGTCTCCTTTTTTAGTGATAATTAGTGTAAGCGAATACAATTAAAGGGTATAATGTATTTAGAAAGAGGGTCATGATTATGGCTGAAAATGAAGAAAGAATTATTAGAAATAAAATTGAAGAGATTGTTAATCACGATCAAGAAGTTAAGAATAATCCTGAGTTGATGGATATTTTTAGAGTTGCCTATGGCAGGAGGGATGCAGGCAAGCCAATGCAAGTAGTAGCTTTAGCACTTGATAAATCATTGGCTGGCTACATTACTAGTCATGGTCCAGGCGAGACCCCAGACAGCGTCCTAGACTTGCATAAAGAAATGCAGAAGTTGTCGGGAATTTAGATAAATATTAATTACGTGGATTACTTGTTTATAAAGATTCGCGTGAATGCGGATCTTTTTTGTATAAAATTGGCTAATGAAACAAAAATGCAAGTATAAATTTACACTGCTATGCGCTTACATAATTGAAAAATCAATACCAAACAAAACCTCACTTGTGAAACATAGCTATAAAGCCCGTCATATTGAGCTTTTTGACAAAATAAAACAAAAATCCACACATAGTGTGGATTTTTCGGGTTAGTTATTCACAATTTAGACCAACTTAGCACCTAATGAATTCTTGAAATGATCCAGTGCCCATTGTTGCCCATATTTAGTGAAGGTAGCAACTGCATCGGTTGGAATCGTAATATGATAATTTAGATTATAAGCTGCAATGGCGGTGTGCAAGACACAAATATCGGTGCAATCACCCGTTAGCCAAAGATCGTCAATTTTTCTTTCTCTTAAGTAATTATCTAGATTGGTGTTTTGGAAAGAAGAATAACGATTCTTGTTGAACTTGTAAACTTTGTCGCTATCTTTGTGGACATCATACCAAGTTTTGATTTTGCCATACAATTCTTGTCCAGAAGTGCCAATAATATTGTGTGGTGGGAAAAGTTTGTATTCGGGACTAAATTTATCGTGAGTGTGACCATCTGTAGGGAAGATCACATAATCACCATTTTGATAAAACTCATCAGCTAATTCTAGAATGTGACCCTCAATTGCTTGCCCAGGTTTACCACAAGTTAGTGCACCGTCATCAGCGATGAAATCATTAGTGTAGTCGATAATCAGTAGTGCTTTAGTCATAATTTGCCTCTATATGTTTCTGTATTCTGAAATCAGTTTTTGTTGTAAGTCGGCTAAATTCTTTGTCAAAAAGACAGGATAACGATCAGGGTTAACTAGACGCTTAGTAGCTGTTGGTAATTCTGCGATTTTTTGATGAGCGAATTTTTGAATGGCAAAAGTGTCAGTTTCAATATCTTTTTCATGATCAGGAGTTAAAATTTCACTCAAAAGTGGTTTAGCTACAAAGTCTTTTAATTCAACTTTGTCGCAAGTGGCATATACATCCGCATTGACTGCAGAAATAGTGTCACCGATTTGTTCATCATTTAATGCAATGACATCAGCAAAAGCCTTATTAGGTTCATTTTTCTTATAGAGACGGTAAACTTGCTTATTGCCTGGCAAAGTAATCTTTTCACGACTGTTACTAATCTTGATCTTAGGTTTCCATTTACCGTTGTTCTCAAGTTCAGACATTTTGTAGACACCGCTTAAAACTGGGCTAGATGAACTCGTAATCAAACGTTCACCGATACCAAAGTTATCAAGTGGTGCGCCATCTTCAAGTAAAGCTTTAACGATGTGAGCGTCTAAAGCATTGGATGCAGTGATCTTAGCGTTAGGGAAGCCTGCATCGTCTAACATCTTTCTAGCCTTTTTGGCTAATTGAGTAATATCACCAGAGTCAATTCTGATGCCAACTGGTTCATGACCAGCAGCACGTAATTCTTTGAATACTTTGATAGCGTTTGGAACACCAGAATTTACCACATCGTAGGTATCAACTAATAATGCGGCTGTGTCAGGATAAATTTTGGCCCAAGCTCTAAATGCAGTTAATTCATCCGGAAAACTTTCAATCCAAGCATGAGCCATTGTGCCAGCTGCTGGTACATGGAAAAGTTTAGCGGCTAAAACGTTAGAGGTGCTGCTGCAACCACCAATGATTGCGGCACGGGCACCGTAGGTTGCAGCGTCAGGACCTTGAGCACGGCGAGCACCAAATTCCATGACTGCACGACCATCAGCTGCATTTGTAATTTGCCACGCTTTAGTAGCAATTAGTGATTGATGGTTAATAATGTTTAATACTAATGTTTCCAGTAATTGAACTTCCATTAATGGACCAGAAATAGAAAGAATTGGTTCTTGTGGCATAACTGGTGTACCTTCAGGGATAGCTTTAACGGTACATTGATTTTTAGCATGTTCAAGATAATCGAGAAAGTCAGCGGAGAAGTGTTTCAATGAGCGTAAGTAGGCGATGTCATCGGCAGTAAAGTGCCAGTGCTTGATTTCATCTAGTGCTTGCATTAAACCAGCACTAACTACGAAACTACCATGGTCAGGAACGTTACGGTAGAAGACATCAAACCGTGCTTGCTTATTATGTGGCAGAGTTTGAAAATAGCCGTTGGCCATTGAAAATTCGTACATATCTGTTAAAAGTTCATGATACATTTTTCTTATTTGCTCCCTATTCTTTTAAGTATAATTTACTTTAATTACTTCAAAAATAAAAGTATAATCAACTTTTATTAGTGTCGATTGTAGCACGTTATTTAGCGAGTGCAAGTTTTAACGCAATTTAAAGATCTTAGGTGGTCGGCCAGAACGCTTAGTAGAAGCTGTTCCTACTTCTTCAAAAATGTTTTTATGGGTTTTCTTAAAGTTAGAATTATCAATTTTGTCGACTGTAGTTTTTAAGAAAATAGCGTAAACTTCGCGTGCTTGTCGCAGAGTAAATGTTGGTCCTAAGATTTGAAGTACTGTTGGTTGGTAATCTAGCTTGTTCTTAATTCGCTTGATAGCTGCAATTACGATTAGATGGTGATCAAAGGCAAGTTTAGATTGTTCGGTTAAGGTTAGATCAATATCATTGTTTTTTAAATAAAAATGTTGGTCCTTAAAATTAAATGTGAACCATCTTGCTTCTGTTGCACCATAGCCAGGCTTAAGTTGTGGCATAGCGGGCAAAAAAGTCATATAAGCTAAAGCTAGTGCACGTTCACCACTAACTCGATTAGGGTCAGTAAAAGTAGCCAACTGTTCAGTGGCACCATGAGGGATGGACATGCCAATTTTATCTTTAATCAGTCGGATACAAGCAGCATCTGCACTTTCATTTCTACGTAACAGAGTTTCAGGCAATGCCCATTTATTCTTAAAAGGTTCATTAGCTCGTTTAATTAACAAAATTTGAGGCAAATGAGTGTTAGGATTGAAACTCCAAATGATATTCGTAATCGTAATTAAAGGACGAGCAACAATTTCTTCATCCAAATAAATCACCTCGAAAAAAGATCATTCAAATACGTAACTACGTAAATTGAATGATCAAATTTTTATTAAAAATTAGTTTTTATTATCTTGATTATCGTTTGAATCTTCATCATGATTATCTGACTTAGTAAAGTCACCGTTCATTGTGTTAGGCCGACCTGTTTGATAATCAGTTTCATGCTTTTCGACTCTAGGTGAAACTTCATTGGCTTCAGGCATTACCATTGCTGCAATAATATAAAGTGCAGTGCCCGGGAAGAAACCAGTGAAGATAATTAAAGCAGCACCAATGATTCTTACCCAAGTCGGATCTACATTGAAGTAGTTAGCAATTCCACCAAAAACACCAGCTAAAATTTTGTCTTGTGATTTAGTTAATCTTTTTTGCATAATAATAGCCTCATTTCTAATCTCGCTATTGGTTACTTGTAATTATACAGCATAAGGGATGCGAAAGGCATTTGGAGGATTAAAATATAAAGCTTTGTGTAAGAAATATTATTTATCTTTTTGTAAAATAAAAGGTCTAGCATTTACTAGACCTACCTTTATGCCCGCTAAAGGATTCGAACCTTCACTCAGTCACCTGAACAGCGACCTGAACGCTGCGCGTCTGCCAATTCCGCCAAGCGGGCATTTTTCTCATGTACATGAATAATCATACCAAATATTTGGTAAAATGTAAGCATAAATATACTTTATTATGCAAAAGGATGGAATTTCATGTTTTTTAGTAAAAAGATAAAACGAACTTTTATTAGTTTTGTTGCTGCGATTTCGTTGATTTCATGTGGGGCGGTTTTCACAACGCCAGTACATGCCGACGCTACTAGCAGCTACCAAGCTGATCAACTTAATTTGAACGTTAAGTCTGCTATTGCTATCGATAGCGATTCCGGTCAAATTTTATACGCCAAAAATGCAGATAAAACCTTACCAATTGCTTCAATGACCAAATTGGTCACTGTTTATTTAACTTTACAAGCAATTAAGAATAAGAAGTTATCATGGGACCAAAAAGTAAAGCCAACCGCTCCAATCGTGAAGGTGGCTAACAACACTGAATATTCAAATGTACCACTTAAAATGGGACATTCTTACACTATCAGACAACTTTACCAGGCAACGTTAATTGAATCAGCTAACGGTGCCGCAATGCTTTTGGGTCAAACCATTGCCGGCTCACAAAAAGCTTTCATTAATCAAATGCGTGCGCAAGTTAAAAAGTGGGGCATTGAAGATGCCAAAATCTACACCGCTTGTGGTTTACCTAATGGTAATTTAGGCAAGGATGCTTACCCTGGCGTTAACAAGAACGATGAAAACACTATGTCAGCCAAAGACATGGCAATTATCGGACAAAACTTGATCAAGGATTTCCCAGAAGTTTTGGACACAACTAAGATTGCCCGCTTAAACTTTAAGGATGGCAATAAAGTTACTAAGATGGCTAACTTCAACTGGATGCTTAAGGGTCTTTCTCAATATGACGAAGCATACCCAGTTGATGGTTTAAAGACTGGTACCACTGATGCTGCAGGTGCTTGCTTTATCGGTACAGTTGAACACAGTGGTGCGCGTTTGATCACTGTAGTTATGGGTGCACGTCACCAAGACGGTACCGATCCATCACGTTTTATCCAAACTAAGAAGTTGATGAACTTTATTTTCAACAAGTATCGTCCAATTACGATGACTGCTGGCAGTCAAATGAATGGTGCTAAGTCAATTAAGGTTACTGACGGTGACAACGCAACTACTAACTTGGGCTTGAAGAACAGAATTACTATTTGGGATCCAGCAGATGACAAGACTTTAGTAGCTAGCTTAGATAAAAAGACTGTTGAAGCACCAATTACCAAAGATCAAACAATCGGCAATTACCAATTCAAGTCTGGCAATGAAAAGATTGTTTCTTTGTCAAACCCTAACGGCATGAATGTTAAAGCAAAAGCCTTATCAGCTAATGGTAAAGTCAACTTCTTTGTAAGAATTTGGCGCTGGCTTTTCGGAGGCAGATAAAATGACAGAAATTACTGAAGCGATATTAAAAAAGGTTATTACGAAGAGATCAAGTGATACACATAAGGGCGATTATGGTCGAATCCTTTTAATTGGCGGTGGCGAAAACTATGGTGGCGCCATTATTATGTCGACTTCAGGAGCGGTCAATAGTGGTGCAGGACTTACCGCTGTCGCAACCCATCCGGTCAATTTAACTGCGCTTCATGCACGTTTGCCTGAAGCAATGTTTATCGATTGGCGGGATGCCAAGCTGGCTAATTTGATTAAAAATATGGACGTCGTGGTTTGTGGACCTGGACTTGGCATGTCCGATTTAGCCAAGCAAATTATGGTTATTCTGAGAAGATGTACTTCAGAAAAACAAACGGTAGTCCTAGATGCCAGTGCGCTTGACTTGATTAGTCAAGATAAATCGCTTTTACCAACGAATGCAGGTCATTTAATTCTTACGCCCCACCAAATGGAATGGCAGAGACTGAGTCAAATTAGAATTCCATTTCAAACAGATAGTGCCAATATTGATGCTTTGAACCAACTAATTCCAGATAGTAATGCGATGTTGGTTTTAAAATCAAATCATACCCATATCTATGATGGCAAAGGTCAAGTTTTCGTTAATCCTTTGGGCAATCCAGGTATGGCAACTGGCGGCATGGGTGATACGCTTGCCGGTATTATCGGCGGCTTTGTAGCTCAATTTGGTCCAAGCGTCGACACTGTTTTGGCAGCTGTTTACATTCATTCTTTAGCTGGCGATTTAATTAATAAGGATAACTACGTTGTTAAACCAACTGAGGTTTCTAAAGTATTGCCTAAATTAATGAAAAAGTATTCAGAATTATCGTAAACATGTTAAAATTTTAAGTATAGTAAAATAGCATCCCGATTCAGGGATGTTTTTTAGCGTAACGCTTTAATATGCGCGAAGCATTAATTATAATAGTTAAGATTATTTTTAAAAAAGAAGATTAACACGTTTATGAAGAAAAACATTATTATTGGAGTGGCCAGTATCGTATTGGCTTTTGGAGCAATTATTGGTTTAGCTAACGGTTGCGCACCAAAGTCTGATATCTCTCAAGAAGTAGCTACCACTCAAAGTAAGACGACTAAACCAAAGAAAAAAGCTAAGAAAAAGGCTAAACAAAATACAGAAATTTTTCGTCCATATAAAGATCCTAAGGATTTAAGAAAAGAAGGCACTTGGCGTCAAAAGAGTGAGACTAAGAAACATCCTAAGATTAGTCCAACAGAAAAAGATTTAACTTTACGTGTCTCACTTGAAGGCAATCGTACTTACTTGTTAAGAAAAGGCAAGGTAATTTACACCATGCTTTCTACTGGCGGTATTTTCAAGAAGGGTAAATCTCTTACGCCAACGGGTACTTACAGTATTCAAGGCGGACGCGGCGATAGTTTCTTCAATTATAATTTAGGAGAGGGGGCTAACAACTGGACAAGCTGGAGTCCTGATAATGTTTACTTATTCCACTCTGTACCTACTAAAGGTGATGGCAGCTACAATTTAAAGGAAACTGCTAAATTAGGTAGAACGCAAGGCTCTCACGGCTGTATTCGTTTAAGTGTTCCTGACTCTAAGTGGATTATGGATAATATTCCTAATGGTACTAAAGTAGTCATCAAGAATCATTAAAAAATTAGACAGATATGCAAATGGTCATATCTGCTTTTTTCGTTAAAATTTGTGGCACGCCTTTATCATTCCTGTTATAATCATCTTTGCTAGTAGGTTAAAAGTAGTAGTTATTTTTCTGTTTTAGCGAGTCCAAGTTGGTGGAAGTTGGATATCAGAGAATAATGAAGGCGTGTTTAACTGATTAAAATAATGATTTAAATAAGCGGATACTTTGTATCAATTTGAGTGGTACCGCGGGTTAGTAACTCGTCTCTTTCTAGATAATAGAAAGAGGCTTTTTTATTTGAAAAGAGGAAGAAAATGGACTTTAAAAACGAAGTAGTTGATTTAGTTTCAAGCCAAGTTGATTTGCCTAAAGAAAAAATTGCTGCATTAATTGAACGTCCAAAGAATGCTAAGATGGGTGACTATGCTTTTCCAGCATTTATTTTGGCTAAGACTATGCACAAGAATCCTGCAATTATTGCCAAGGATATTGCTGAAAACTTAAGCAGTGATGACTTTGCCAGCATCCAAGCTGTTGGTCCTTACGTTAACTTTGCCATTGACCATGAAAAGCTTGTTTCATCAACTTTGAAGGATGTTTTAGCTGAAAAGGAACACTACGGTGATCAAAAGTTAGGTGAAGGCAACGTTCCAATTGATATGTCATCTCCTAACATTGCTAAGCCAATGTCAATGGGGCACCTTCGTTCTACTGTAATTGGTAACTCAATTGCCAAGACGATGGAAAAAGTAGGTTATACTCCAATCAAGATTAACTACCTTGGTGACTACGGTACTCAATTTGGTAAGTTAATTGCTGCTTACAAGCACTGGGGTAACGAAGAAGACGTTAAGAAAGACCCAATTATGAGTCTTTTCCACTACTACGTAAGATTCCACAAAGAAGCAGAAGATAATCCAGAACTTGACGATGAAGGTCGTGAATGGTTCAAGAAGCTTGAAGATGGCGATCCAGAAGCCGTTAGATTATGGAAATGGTTCCGTGAAGTTTCACTTAAGGACTTCAAGCGCATTTACAACGAATTGGGCGTAACTTTTGATTCATACAATGGTGAAGCATTCTTTAACGACAAGATGCAACCAGTTATTGATGAATTGAAGGAAAAAGGTCTTTTACACGAATCTCAAGGTGCACAAGTTGTTGACATGGGACCTGACGAAAACCCAGCAATTATCGTTAAGTCAGATGGTACTTCAATTTACTTAACTCGTGATTTAGCTGCTGCTGAATGGAGAATGAAGGAATACAACTTCGTTAAGATGCTTTACGTTGTTGGTAACGAACAAGCGCAACACTTTGTTGAACTTAAGACTGTGCTTAAGAAGATGGGTTACGACTGGGCAGACGAAATCCACCACGTTCCATTTGGTTTGATTACTCAAGGCGGTAAGAAATTATCAACCAGAAAGGGTAACGTTGTCTTCCTTGATCAAGTATTGAAGGATGCAGTTTCTCTTGCTAAGAAGCAAATTCAAGAAAAAAACCCAGATTTGGCTAACCAAGACCAAGTAGCTCATGATGTTGGTGTAGGTGCCGTTGTTTTCCACGACTTGAAGAATGATCGTCTTGATAACTTCGACTTTAACTTGGAAGAAGTCGTTCGTTTCGAAGGCGATACTGGTCCTTACGTTCAATACACCAATGCTCGTGCTCAAAGTGTATTGCGTAAAGCTGCCGCGATGGGCGAAAAGCCAAGTGACACTGATTTAGCTCTTGATGATGATTGGGCATTTGCCGTAGCTAAGGATTTAGCAGACTTCCCAAGAATTGTGGCTAGAGCTAGTGAAAAGTTTGAACCATCAGTAATTGCTAAATATTCTCTTGATTTAGCTAAGAAATTTAACAAGTACTACGCAAACGTGAAGATTTTAAATAAGGACGATAAAATTGGTGCTCGTCTTGCCTTAGTTCAAGCTACATCAATCGTCTTGACTGAATCACTCAGACTTTTAGGCGTAAATGCTCCTAAGGAAATGTAAGCAAAATCGTGAAAATTTAAAAAATAGCGCTTACATTTTGTGAAAAATTGTTCATAATAGAATTATTAAGGTACAATATGCTTGTAAGATATTTAGGAGGTATTTTTTTATGGCTTATTTTGACAACGGTAATCAAATCTTTAAGGATGCTCGTAGAAACCACTATGCTGTAGGTGCTTACAACACTAACAACTTGGAATGGACTCGTGCAGAATTGCGTGCTGCAGAAGAAACTAGAACTCCATTGTTGATCCAAGTATCAACTGGTGCTGCTAAGTACATGGGTGGTTACAAGTTCGTTAAGGACATGGTAGCTGACCAAATGGATTCAATGAACATCTCAGTTCCAGTTATTTTGAACTTGGACCACGGTGACTTTGAATCAGCTAAGGAATGTATCGCACTTGGTTACTCATCAGTTATGTTTGATGGTCACAAGCTTGATACTGAAGAAAACTTGGCTAAGACTAAGGAAATCATCAAGTTAGCTCACGAACGTGGTATTTCAGTTGAAGCTGAAATTGGTAAGATTGGTGAAAACCAAGGTGCTGACGGCGGTGAATTAGCATCAGTTGAAGACGCTAAGACTTTCGTTGCTGCTGGTGTTGACAAGCTTGCTTGTGGTATTGGTAACATCCACGGTGTATACCCAGAAGGCTGGAAGGGCTTGAACTTCGACCGTCTTAAGGAAATTGCTGAAGCAGTTCCAGAAGAACCACTTGTATTGCACGGTGGTTCAGGTATTCCTGAAGACCAAGTTAAGAAGGCTATTTCACTTGGTATCGCTAAGGTTAACATCAACACTGAATTCCAATTAGCATTCCAAAAGGCTACTCGTGAATACATCGAAGCTGGCAAGGACTTAGACAAGGGCAACAAGGGTTATGACCCACGTAAGTTGTTATTGCCAGGTACTGAAGCTATTACCGACGCTATGAAGGAAATGATTGGCTGGTTAGGTACCAAGACTATTGATGACGAACTTAAGGATGCATCATTCGACCGTTCATCATTAAACGAAGAATAATCATTTGATTATTAATTAAAATAAAGCTCAGCTTTTGCTGGGCTTTATTTTTTGCATAATTTATCTTTTCACATTAATCCAGCGACCATGAACTTCAATTTTGCCATCTTTTTCTAGTTCTTTTAACTTACGACTGAATGTCTTCGGCGTAATTCCTAAATAACTGGCTAAGTCCTTTTTCTTTAGTTCTAATTTTACTTCATTTTTGCCTTGCTCATTGGCAAGGTCATTCAAGTAAGCTAATATCCGTTCTTTGGCATCCAAGGTGTTTCTAAGCACCGAATTATGTTCAATTGCGACTAACTTTTTACCGAAATTATTTAAAAGCTTCAATGACAAATCTGGTGTTTTCTGCAAAAGTTTTTGAAAATCTGCGCGGTTAATTGAGCAAACCCAGGTGTCCTCCACAGCTTCAACAAAGTTTTCATTTTCGCTTTGTTTGAATAAATGTTGTTGTCCTTCAATGTCACCTTTTTGAAGTATACCTAGCACGACTTCCTTGCCATCTTTTGATAGGTTGTAGACTTTTGCCTTTCCCTGATCGATGACAATCATGCCATCTTTACTATCATCAGGTTATCTAATAATACTTCCTTTAGGAAATTTCTGTTGGTGTTCAGAGACGGCTACTAATTTTTTCTTTAAATCTACGGGTAAATCTGTAAAAAGGGTTGCTTTGCTTAAACAAGCGACAGGGGAATGCTTTGTCATAAAAATCATCTTTTCTAATTTTCTTGATTTAAATCAATTTTATCATAATAACTTCTTATATAATTAATTGCGACAAGCCTTAAGACAACGAATTGTAACTCAAAGGTTGTATGATGATTTTGAAAACATCAGAGTATAGAAAGGATTCATCAAGATGAAAAAATATATTGCACACATTACCCCATTAAATGCAGATAAGATTGGCTGCGAAGCTCACGGCACAGCTGAATTTACTGAAGATGGCGATAAGCTTCATGTTGAAGTAGAAATGTTTGATACTCCTAAGAATATTGAACACTGGGAACACTTCCATGGCTTTCCTGATGGTAAGGAAGCCAATGTTCCAACCATGGCTCAAGACAAGAATCATGATGGCTTTATTGATTTGCCAGAAACTGAAGAAGTATCAGGTACAACTATGGTGCCATTAGACGATGCACCACAAGATATGAACATCCCTCACGATGGTTATCCTGTTGCAGACGAAAACGGTCATTACGAATACGAAATCGATATTCCATTGGAAAAATTACAAGCTAAGTTCAAGGATGCCTTTGGTACTGAAGATCTTCAATTAGATAAACGTGTAGTTTATGTACATGGTGTACCAAAAGACCTTGAATTACCTGACACCGTTGGTGGTTGTGTAATGAGCTACGATGCTCATACAACTTTGCCAATTGCTGCAGGTAAGATTGAAGAAGCTTAATAAATATAATCCTATTCACAAGTTACTGTAATTTCTGAATAGGATTTTTTCATGCATAAATTTGTATAAATTGAGCCGACCATCAAAGAAGTATAGAATTAGATGTATCTTAATGAAAGTATTAGAAAGTGTAGCAACATAGATATGAGTAAATACGATCAATTGTGGCAATATATTAAAGACAACAAAACTGGCGACTTTGAGCTTTCATTTGATGAAATCGAAAAAGCAGCAGGACTGCCAATCGACCATTCATTTTTGCATTATAAGAAAGAACTGCCTGACTATGGTTTTGAGGTAAAAAAGATCTCACTCAAGAACAAGACAGTTAAGTTTCATCAATTATAGAGGCAGGACATGGCATACGATTTTAAAAAGAAGAAAAGCAGTTTTATCGTCCAGGCAAAAAGCCTGAATTAATTGATGTTCCACAGATGCAATATATTGCTGTTCAAGGTCAAGGCGATCCAAATCAAGAGGGCGGAGAATACAAGCATGATCTTGTATAGTTTAGCCTATACAATTAAAATGAGTAAAAAGGGCTCACATCAGATTAAAGATTATTTTGACTTCGTGGTTCCACCGCTTGAAGGATTTTGGTGGCAAGATGGCGTTAAAGGCATTGATTATGCTCATAAAGAAAGATTCAATTTTATTTCCTGCGTTCGGATGCCTAAGTTTGTGACAGATGAAGTTTTGGCTTGGGCTAAAAAAGAAGCTGCAATTAAAAAAGGCTTGGATTTCTCACCAGTAAAATTACTTGTTTTGACAGAAGGAAAATGCGTACAAATTATGCATCATGGTAGTTATGATGATGAGCCTGCTACTATCGCTAAGATGCATCAATTCATTGCTAAAAATGATTTGGGATTAGACTTTTCAGATCAGCGTCGTCATCATGAAATCTATTTATCAAATCCTCAACGTACAAAGTTAGAAAATTTAAAAACGATTATTCGCTTGCCAGTTAAAGAAAAGAAGATGAAAAATGACTAAAAAAGTTACGCCACGTTTGGTGATGGCGATTTTATCGGCAGGGATGCTCTCATTTTTGGGAATCCTTGATGAAACGGCAACGACAGTTACTTTTCCAATCTTGACTAGAGACTTTGCGATTACTACCGATCAAGTTCAATGGGTTAATACCCTGGTGTTGCTAGTAATTGCAACGATTGTGCCAATTAGTTCACAGATCAGGTTGAGAATTCCTACCCAAAAAATATTTATTCTAGGAGTTTCATTATTTATATTGGGCTTACTGATTGATATCGTTACTCCATGGTTTGATCTTTTGTTAGTAGGTCGAGCCTTGCAAGGAATTGGTACCGGTATAGGCTTGCCGCTGATGTATAACATTATCTTGGCTGAGGTGCCAAAAGAAAAGCTAGGCTTCATGATGGGGATTGGAACGATGATTACCGCTTGTGCCGTAGCCTTTGGTCCGGTGTTTGGTGGTATCGTGACTGATGCGCTTAATTGGCGCTGGATTTTTATCATTTCACTGTTTCTGATAGTAATTAGTTTACTAACAGGAATCTATTCAATTCGCCAGATCAATCCTTTGCAGAAGGTGAAGATCAAGTACGGTCAGTGGCTGTCTCTTGCTGTTGCTTTAGTTTGCTTAATGCTAGGCTTTACTCGAATTGCCAAATATTCATTCCTGTCAGTTCCAGTTTTAGGCTTTTTAGTTTTAGGAATCATCAGCTTATTAATTTGGCTAAAAATATCTTGGTCCGATAAGGAAGCCTTGATTAGTCCTCAATTATTTAAAAATTTGCGTTTTAGCATGCAACTAATTGCCTATTGTTTTGCTAAAATTGCGACTTTGGCCTTAGGTTTCATCTTTCCAATCTATGTGCAAGCCGTTAATCATGGATCCGTTTCTCTGGCTGGTTGGATTACATTTCCAGGTGCGGTGATAAATGCCTTGATGGCAGCCTTAGCAGGAAAGCTGCTCGATAAAAAAGGTGCGCGTTTGCCGATCATTATTGGCGTAATTGCCAGTCTAACTAGTTTGATTTTGATGAATATATTAGCACCACTCAGCAGTATTGCCATTGTATTATTGTATGTTCTTTATTATGGCGGTTATGGGATGTGTTTTGGCAGTCTGATGACCAGTGGATTGATTACTTTGAGCAAAGCCAACCATGCCCAAGGCAATGCGATCTTCAATACTTTGCAGCAATTTTCTGGAGCACTCGGAACTGCATTAGCTGGGACTTTGATTGCGATTGCACAAAATAATCATGTAGGTAATGGCACGGCAATAGGTTCTAAGTGGACGTTTATGGTGCTGCTTGTGCTGATAATTGTTAATTTAGTCCTTGCACTAGTATTTGTACCGAAGAAGAAAAGTAAATAGTAAAAGGTTAAAATTATGACTTTTAAAAAATGATAAAAGTTTAAAATTTTTAGATACTGTGGAAGCATTACAAGGCAAAAAAGAGGTAGAAAATCATACCATTACTAAAATTGGTAGTTTAAAAGATTTAGATCAATGGATGGATAGTTTATGATTTGTAAGTTCAGTGAAAGCTGAACTTTTTTATTTTGCTTTGTTTAATAATTAAAATCTTCGAAAAATTGATCAATACATTAAGCTAAATCATGGTAATTTTGATTAATATAGAAAGCATAAAGTAAAAGGCCCAGCATAAGCTGAGTCTTTTAAATTTCTCTGAAAAATTGGTACAAATATTCTCGATAAGCAAAGGCCATGATGACGTTGCGCAGCATTTGCTTTTGACTGGTGTTATCATGACCGATCTTTTGCAGTTCTTTCTTTTTGTTGAAAACATATAATAAGACATTCTGCAATTCAGCGGCAAAGTAATTATAAGCGACTTCGGTTGAATAGGTCTTTTGCTGGATGGCAATCGCTTTGCGCAGTTCTTCTTGATCCATCACGTTTTTGGCAATGGTGATAAAAAGTAGGGTGGCGATTTGCTCACGGCTGTATAGCCGGCCTTCAGGGGATGCAATTAGATCATGTTTAACATAATTGCTGACCATTGAACTCGTAATCTTGATATTTCCTAAGGGCGCTAAACATTGATTTATATAGTTCGCTACTTGCTTTAAATATAATCTCATTGCGGGAATTTCTTGGTATGAAGGAAATTTTAATTGTTCTACTGCTACTTTCTTTTTCATATTTTTTCTCCTCACTTTGGTTAAATTAATTATTTTCTATTTTGAAGGTTCTGTCGATTAATATCTTGCTATAAGTTTTTTAAAAACTGCTGATCAGATTTCAGACTGGACTAAGGTTACTGCAGTTTTAACAAATATTGATAAAGTTAATGGCAACAGTGCTTATTGCGTTAACTTAAATGGGTATGATCCAACTTTTGCCAAGGAAGTTAACAAGACAGCATATGCTTCAAACGTTGCTTGGGCAGATTTATTAAGAAGACAAGAAATTAGGGCAGGAGAAGTAAATCATGAAGATGGTGATATTGAAAAGACGGTAACTTACAGTAAAGTGATAATTCCGCCAACGGATGAACATCATGACTCAAAGGAAAAGAAGCCGGAAGTTTCTGAAAAGCCAAAGAAACCAACTGTTTCAGACAAGCATTCAACTCCAAAGAAGGAGCATAAAGTAAAGAAAACTAAGAAGGCAAAGAAGAATAAGAAAGTTAAGGTGGCAAAGAAACATACAACTAGTTCAAGTAGATTAGCCAAGGCAGAATCTAAGAAATCTGCTAAGTCATCGACATGGTCGAATAACCGTGGACCTAAGAGTGAATGGACAAGTAATCACGGACCTCAGGTGAATGGAATAATAATTATGGCCCTAAAGGTGAATGGATGAGTAATAATGGTCCTAAGTCCGAATTTAACGGTGCTGATGAGACAGCTAATAATAAGCCAAAGGCAAGTGATGAAGAATTGCCACAAACTGGTGAAAAGGATAATAAGCTTGGAATTTTAGGTTTATTGTCAGTATCATTAGCAAGTCTATTTGGATTAGGCGAGAAGAAAAAGAAGGAAGATTAGAAGTTTTAAGTATCGTAACTAATAAAAGGCTCAGCTTTCGCTGAGCCTTTTATTCATGTTCTTTTTCCTGATCTTGTTTTTGCTTAATTAGATTTTGATTCTTTCCAATTAATATTTCAACTAAGCCTTCAACAATGTACATTGCAGGAATCTGTGAAGAAAGATCACAATATTTAAATAAACGCTGTTTATGTTCTTGATAATTAAGTACATATTTACTGATGTTGGCAATAGTACTAGTTGGATTGCTGGTAATCGCAACTACTTGATTATCAGAGCGCTTGGTACAGTAATTTAGTTGCTCAATTAACTCCGTAGTTTCGCCTGAAACTGAAAAACAGATAATGGTGTTGTTGCTAGTATTTTCTAATTGTCTATTCAGTGGATAAAAGGGATCGGTAATAGAAAATGCATTGAATCCTAATAATGCTAACATTCTTGCAGCGTATACGGCGGTAGAAGTAGAATTGCCTGTTCCTATGATAGGGATGTTGTCAGATAGATAAAGCTGATCAGCGACTACTCGTAATTTGTTTTCAATATCATTAGGAAAATTCTGTTGATTAATAAAGGTCAATGCTTTTTGAGGTGCGACAGTTTGATTGATATTTTTTAAATAGGCTTTGAATTCAGGAAAGCTTGCAAAGCCTATTTTATGAACAAAACGCATTACTGAGGAATTAGCCACATGCGTCTTTTGGGCAATATCACGTACACGCATATACGCTACTTTTTCGGGATTATTAACAACAAAACGGTAAATGGAGAGTTCTACATCTGATAAGGATGAAAGATTATTAAAATCAAAAATAGCCATTCTTTTTCTCCCAACGAATAAATTTATAACTCAATTATAAAGAACACAGCGTTCGAATAAAAGAACAAAGACCTAAAAGTATAGCTTTTTACCAGATAAGGCTAAAACTATTGCACTATTACAAGCGCTTACATAGAATAGAAGGCGAGATGTGATGAAAAAGGGGGAAAGATTGTGAATAATCTACAGAAGTTTCTAGATAAGTTTTTAGCACCAATAGCTAAATGGATGGGGAACAATCTATTTTTCTCATCATTAGCTGATGCCTTTATGAAAGTAACTCCAATTACTTTAGGTGGTGCCTTCGTTCTTTTAATTGGTAATTTTCCAATTCCAGCTTGGACTAACTTTTTACAAAAGATAGGTTGGGCAACTCAATTTAACGCTGCACAAAATGCAACTATGAATGTATTGTCACTCTTTGTTGTATTTAACTTTGCTTATGTTTATGCAGAAAAGTGTAAATATAATCCATTGCCAGCAGGATTACTTGCTGCATCAAGTTTTATGATTTTAGCTCCACAAGATTATATGGCTAGAGCATTTGGTACACATGCTAAGTTGACTCAGGTAACAGCCTTTGGTACTAATTACCTTGGTTCATCTGGTATGGTTGTTGCTATCCTTGTTGGCTGGGTTGTTGGGATGCTCTACGTATTCCTTAACAAAAAGAATATTGTAATTAAATTACCTGACAGTGTTCCACCTAATGTTGCAGCTTCACTTCAGCCATCATTAATTGCCGGAATTATTTTGGTATTAATGACTTTAATTAGAGGAGCATTTAGTTATACTGCATTTGGTAACATCTTTGATTGTATTACTAAATTGGTTCAAGCACCACTGCAAACATTTACTGCTTCTCCAATTAGCATTATTGCTATTTACACCTTAGCTAATGTTTTATGGTTCTTTGGTATTCACCCAAATATGGTTTATGGTATTGTAATGCCAATTATCATTGCTAACGGTATTGTTAATCAGAATGCCTTTAAGGCAGGACAGCCAATGCCATACGTCACGATGTCAATGCTTTCTGTGATTTTAAACAGTGCTTTCGGTGGTCAAGGTGCCACAATAGGTTTAATTATTTCTATGTTTAGAGCAAAATCTGATCGATATAAACAAATGTTAAAATTGGCTGGGGTACCAGCATTGTTCAATATTAATGAACCATTGGTATTCGGAATGCCAATTATGTTGAACCCTGTTTTCTTCTTGCCAATGCTATTTGAACCTATCATTAATGGTCTGGTAAGTTGGGGATTAATTGATTTATTCCATGCTACAGTAAATCCATTTATTCAATTGCCATGGACTATGCCTGGTGTTGTTCAAGCATTCTTCTCAGGTGGTATTCCATTCTTTATCATCGCTATGGTAGTAGTAGTCTTAAGTACTTTGATTTGGTTCCCATTCTTCAAAATTGCTGATAATAAGGCTGTTGCTGAAGAGCAAAAGAGTGCTAAAAAAGCTTAATTATCGTAAACTTCAAATAAAATCATACAAAATCCAAGATTAAAATAAAGAAAGTTACTCGGTGTGAGTAACTTCTTTTTTATCTTAAAATTAAACTTTTAGCTTTCATCCACCAAACATGCAAGCAATATGCGGAAGTGAAAGATAAGATCCACGTTAAAATCCATGTATCAAACAAAGTCAAGACTGGATGATAGATTGCGTGATATTGCATGTTGAGGCCGCGCCAAACTAGTTGATTCCAAAAGACATTGGATAAATATGCTCGATAAGCATAGGTAGCTAAAAAGTGAAAGACATTTAAGCTAGTCTGTGAATTTTTTCTAACTTGGTGCAAGCAAAATGCGGAGATTAGTGCAATAACTGTCAAACAGTACAAGGTCATTGATGGCTTGTAATATGGAGCATTGTTAAAGTTAATAGGATGACCAAATTTTTGTAATTCAATATTAGTCCAAATGAAGCATCCAATGAATAAAATTGAAATCAGCCACCATAACTTAGTAACTAATTGATTATAATAACTTCGCAGTTGCCAAGCTAGTACACCATAAACACCGTAGATAAAGAATGAAATGAACACGCGATCAAGCAGATACCAATCATGTTCATGCACGCCGTGGAAAATGTAGTAGTCGTAGAACCATAGCCAGCCGAAGTAGAGGAAAAAAGTAATGATTGCAATCCAGATTCCGCGCGTCAAGTTATGGCCGACGAAGCGGCTTAGCACCCAAAATAGTGGCATTAGGATAATGAATTGCAGCATCATCGTGTTGTACCAAAGGTGCGGTGCCGCATTACCGTTAATAAATTGCCAGCAAAATGAACCGATGCTATTAAAATGATTAACTTGTTGCACCCATGGCATCCCAAAAAGGTAAATCAATGTCCACCAAATAGTCGGCAAAAAAAGGTTAGACCAATTAGCCCGCATATGCTTGGCATATGAGAAGCTGCCTTTTTCATCATTAGTCCGAATGGTAGTGTACAAAATACCAAAGATAAAGGCTGGTGCCGTATATTTAACTAAATTATAGAAAACGCCAAAAATGTCTTGCACATGCATGGACTGGCCTGCTCCCATGATCATCGACATAATTGGCTGCGATATTACAGCCGTACAAGCGAAAACTTTCAAATAATCGCCAATATCAGCCGTGTTAACGCTGTTAAACTGATATTTTTTCATGAAAATCTCTCTTTTCTTTTGAATTGTGAGATCCAAAAGAAGTTCAAGTTTAATTTAAAGGTATTTTTTTAAAAAAGCAATGGCTTAAATTAAAAATTATCTTGTTGCGGCATTCCGTTCTTGTAAGGAGACGTTGGCAATTTCGTTGCTAAAAAGACGCTGTGTATCGGTCAAATTATGGTGGGGTGAGTTTAAATAAATTGTGCGCTGGGGTGCTTCCGGACAAATATGAGCCTTGGTAATATTTTGAGTTTCAAAATCCCGCCAACTAATAGCAGGGATAAAACCGATCCAAATGCCGTTAGCAATCAATTGTCGCACCGTTGCCGGTTCATCGGATTGATATTGATAATTGAGTTTGATTTTGTGAGCATTTAAAAATTGATCGATAGTTTGTTGCAGCTCTTTTTTTATCAAGACCAACGAAGATATATTTTTCTAATTCTTTAAGTTCAATGAAATCCTTGTTAGGAAGAATACCTTTTTTTGCACCAATCAGCAATTTCTCAGTAGTGATGGGGATGCTGTTAAAGTTAGGAATCTTGGCAGTAGAAATAATAAAATCGAATTGTTCTAAATCCTTGGCAAAACTATTTTTCTGGTGAATGTTTAAGCTGATATTTGGCAGAACTTCTTGCATGCGCAAGATTATTTTAGAAATGAGGGGTGAAGCAACGGTAAATAAAACGTTCAAGGGACTCTGATCAATGTTTTTTTGAGCCTTGTACCGCCTTAATACCACGATCAAGCAAATTCAAACTATCAGAAACATAAGAATTTACCTTGTTGGTTTAGTTTGATGGTTCTGCCTTCACGGTCGAATAATTCTACCCCGATTTCTTCTTCCAATTGTTTAATAGTTTTGCTAACGGCAGATTGACTGACATAGGCTTCTTTAGCTACTTCGGTGATTGACCCCCCCAGAGAAGCCACCGAAATAAAGTATTTTAATGTAGTTAAATTCATTTTGCTTACTCGATTCATAACTATTTGGTTAAGCATTATTCTATTTATATATTATAAATTGTCATCCAAACGTTTTAAACTAAAAAATGTGAGATCCCAAGAGGTGATTATTTTGCGAAACTTGTGGTTATTTCCAGGTCAAGGTGGTCAAAATCCGGGCATGCTTGACCAAGCCAATCCTCAATTAAAAGAGCAAGTAGAAAAATGGACCAAAGTTAAGCTGCTGGATACTGCTGAAGGCTATCAAGATTCAGTTCAAATTCAGCTGATCATTTTGCTTTTACAGATTGATCAAGTAGATCAATTAAAAAAGTTAGGCTGGCAGCCGAATTTAGTTGCAGGACATTCTTTAGGCATATTTGCAGCAGCTTATGCAGCTGGTGTCATTAATAAAGAAGATGTTTTTAAACTAGTTGCTCTTAGAACTAAGCAGATGCAGGAATGTTATCCAGAAGACTATGGCATGGGTGTTGTAGTTGGCTTAAGCAGGCCAGAAGTGAAAAAGCTGGTGGCACAGGTTCATTCAGAGAATGATTCGGTTTTTATATTTCTAATCAAAATTCGGAAACGCAGAACACGCTTTCTGGAACAATGAGTGCGATCAAGCAAGTCTTAGAAGCACTCAAGCTGGCAAGCAATTCATGTTAGAGTTAAATCGTATTTTTAAAGAAAAGAATTATAGCCTTGGCGGTAGTGCTGATTTGCTGATTATTACTATCTTTATGGGGTTGCAGCGTGGAATGATATAAAAATCTTAAGTCATATTGTTTGGGTATTTTCAAAAAGGACATCATACTGAAAGTGAGAAAAATGATTTTTCACGAAAGGATGGGAAATGCAATGGACGATTATGTAATTGATTTTGATTCCTTGAATTACTTAAGACCAGAAACTTTGGCCATCATGAAGCTCTTGGTAAAGAAATACAATGAAAGCAAAGATGATGATGTTTTACAAGATGGAGTAGTAGTTAGCTTTGATGAATTAGCAAAAGCAGCCAAAATTCCAGTTGATAAGTTACCCGATGAAGTTTTTAAAGATCTAGATGCCGAAAGAAATCAGTTTGATGAGGAAAAGAGAGGCTATGAACCATTAGTCGCTAGTTGTTTAGCTGATGAAGAAGATCGTGAATTTAGAATTATCATTAACCACCGCTTGTTTGAATTTTAAAATAATATCAAAAAAGATCGATGATCAACGTTTTTTAACGAAGATCATCGATCTTTTATTTTTCATTAATCTAAATCCGCACCATTTGAGGCAATTACTTTTTTATACCAGTAAAAAGAATCCTTAGGGTAGCGCTTGAAGCTGCCTTTACCATAATCATCTTCATCAACGTAGATAAAGCCATAGCGTTTCTTCATTTCACCGGTACTTGCACTAACCAAATCAATGCATCCCCATGGCAAATAGCCGATTAAGTCAACACCATCATCAATGACTGCTTTTTCCATCTGCTTAATATGGTCACGGAAGTACTGCACACGGTAATCATCGTGAATTTGATGATCAGCGGTCATTTTATCGTAAGCACCAAGTCCGTTTTCTACGATAAACAATGGTTTATGCCAGCGGGTAGTCATCCAGTTCATTGCATAGCGCAAACCAACTGGATCAATTGCCCAACCCCAATCGTTGGTCTTGATATATGGATTAGAAACTAAATCCTGGTATTCACGATAGTCCATATGATCAGTGTATTTGGCAGTGAAAGACATGTAATAGGAGAATGCAATATAATCAACCGTACCATTCTTTAGTATTTGCAAATCTTTTTTAGTAATATCCAAGTGATACTCTTTTCGATCAAAGTAAACTTTTAACCAATTTGGATATTCACCATTAACGTGGACATCGCCAAAGTAGAGACGCGTGTCCATTGCACGTTGGGCAAAAAGAATATCTTCAGGTTTAGATGATGCAGGATAGATAGGGCAGAAGGCCAGCATACAGCCAATTTGTAATGATGGATCAATAGCGTGTCCGATTTGAACGGCTTCGGCACTAGCAACTAATTCATAGTGGGCTGCCTGATACATCATCTTTTCTTTGTCGTCACCTTTTTTGAAAAGCAGACCAGAATTTTTTAACACATTGCTGATATCTTCGTAATTAGCTTGGTTGTTAATTTCGTTAAAGGTCATCCAGTACTTAACTTTGTTGTGATATCTTTCAAAACACACATGAGCAAAGCGAGTGAAGAAATCAATTAAGTTGCGGTTAGACCAGCCACCGTATTCAGTTACCAAGTGATATGGCATCTCGAAGTGAGAAAGAGTGACGACGGGTTGGATACCATATTTTAACAATTCATCAAAAAGATTATCGTAGAATTTAAGTCCTGCTTCGTTAGGTGCATCTTCATCGCCATTTGGAAAAATTCGCGTCCATGCAATTGAAGTACGAAAGGCTTTAAAACCCATCTCTGCCATCAGTTTAATATCTTCCTTGTAGTGGTGATAAAAATCGATTCCGACATGGTTAGGATAGTATTTGTCCTTTTCGATAGTCTTTGTAATTTCACGGGGATGCTCACGATCTCCTAAGGTCATAATATCGGCGATAGAGATTCCTTTTCCGCCTTCTTGATATGCGCCTTCAAGTTGATGGGCAGCAACGGCGCCACCCCATAAAAAATTCTTATCTAAAGTTCTAGTCATAAAAAAACTCCTTTGATTCATTGCTTACTTGCATTATATGAAATCATTTGCAAGTAAGTAAGAGAAGATGGGAGTTTTGGTATGGTTCGAAGATTTTGGAATAATAATTTATTTTTGAAACAAGGTGTTCCAGATATAAAATGCATGTCAATACCGTGATAACTATTGAGTTGAAGAAAACGATTGCATACAATACAGAAGTGTAAGGAATAAGAAGAGAGAGGAGTTATCATGGGGAAATTCTTCAATAAATATATATTGCCCCCAGTAATGAAGTTTGTTAATACTAAACCAATGCTCTCATTAAGAGATGGGATGGTATTATCATTGCCATTCATTATGATTGGGTCAGTATTCTTGTTATTAGCTTCATTTCCATTACCAGCTGTTGCCAACTGAATGAATGAAAATGGCTTAACTCAGTTTTGGAGTCAAGCATACAACTGTACTTTTGATATCGGTTTTGTTTTTAGTGTTATCGGTATTGCCTACACTTGGGTAAAGAAAGCTGGGATAGATCCAATTCCAGCTGGTATTACTTCATTTGTTGGTTTTTGATTATTATGAGTCCAACCACGGCAGTTATGCAGGGAACAAAGACTGTTATTTCTGCTAAGCAAGCTCCAGTTTTATTGTCAGCTAATTATATTGACCGTACTTGGTTAGGTGGTCAAGGAACGATTGCAGCAATTATTGGTGGTTGGAAAGTTGCCATTTGGCAAGCAATAGTATTGGTAATTAGTTTCTTTGTATATTTACCATTTATTAAAACTAATGATCATTTAACTCTTAAAGAAAAAAACGAAGCAATTGATCGATATTTTGGTCAAAAAATTGGGACTTCGCATTTAGAGAAGCAGGAAGGAAATAAGAAGTATCTCAAGTCATTTTTCGAAGATACTCCATTTAATCAAAGTGGTCTAGATATTGAGCAGAAGAAACTAACAGACGTAGAGCTAAAAAATATGATCAGTACTTACAGATATCTAGAAAGATTAAATTTGCTCAAGGATCGTGATAAGACTTTTTTAAAACTTTTGAATACTGAGCAGCGTAGGCGAGAGGGAAAATTAGAGGAAGAAAATGTAGACAAAGGCACATTTCTACAAAGCTTTTTAAATGAACCTAAACCACTCGAATCAATGACAGATGTAGAATTAAATCATTATCAAGATATGTTGTTGGCTAAAATCGCAGATCCAGAACATAATATTACTAACTCTGAAAGAACAGATTTAAGTAATATTAGAAAGATATTATTAGGATTGAATGATCTCAAGAAGAATATGCCTAGTTCTGATAAGTAGCGCTATGTATTGAATTGTATAAGCTGGTGTCAGTAGCTTAAGTGCACGTGTATCTGCATGTGCAAGTCTAAATACCCATGCCTGCTGATAAAACCAAGATTAAATCTCTGAAATGGTGCAGGTAAAAAGAAAAATTTTTATATATTGCAAATGGAATGCACAAAAACGTTACTCTAGACTTGAAAATGAGTAACGTTTTTGTATGCTTAAAAATAAGAGTAAGTATATTTGTATGCTGTTAATTTTAGAATATAGGTCTAAAAATATATATGTGTGTAAAGAATTGTCGTATGCTTTTAAGGGTGTTAGTATAAGGGAAAATAAGTTTAAGGCTGTTTATGGAGGCTGTTATGTTATCTAGAAATAATATACATGAAAAATTACGTAAGATGCAACCACAAAAGCAGCGCTTTTCTATTCGTAAGTTTACGGTAGGCGTTGCTTCTGTATTGATTGGTTTGACTTTTATGGGAATTAATAGTCAAACTGTTAATGCGGAAACTACTGATTCGGAAGAAGTAGATGCTACAGAGAAGAACTCTGAGCAAGTAGAGAAGAGTAATGACCAAACTCTTTCTGATGTTAAAGTTCAAAATGAAGCAAATGCTTCAGATTCAAAAACCGTAGAACCTAAGAATACGGATTCATCAACTGAAACCGTTAGTGCTGATAACAATAAATCACTGAAGAATGATCAGGATAATCAAAAATTAACGGGAAAGTCAGATTCACAAGAAACAAAGAATAGTTCAGAAAGAAATGAATCTGAGCAACAGAATACTTCAGCTAAAAATGTAAGAGAGAATGATTCTACACCTGCTGCTGAGGTAAATAAAGATGATTCCTCTCAAAGAAAAGAAGAACAATCACCCGTTAATTCTTCAGTTAAAGAACAACAAAACAAAGACAACAATTCCGACGTTGCTGGTAAAAATGCAACTAACATTGCCACACCAAAAGATTCAAATAAGAATATAAAAACAGATTCAAAGAAATTAACGCCTGGGCAAGTCGAAAAATCATGGAGAGTAGAGCTATTTGCTAAGGACAAGAATCTAAATAATAAGGCAACAACGCTTCCTGTAGAAAATCCTAAAGAGTATCCTACAAAATACGCTAACGATAATAATTTAAATAATCTTACCTTGTATGACACAAATAACTCCTCAACCGGAGAAACTGTTAACTTGAAAGACATGTATATTTATCAAGTTGCCCGGTTAAGTGGTATTGGTACAAACCAAACTGTTATCTTAGCTAGAAAATCCGCAGATGATGATAACATTTATGCTTTTATTATTACGTCCGAGTACAACTTCTGGGGGTCAAACTACACATATAAAGCTTATCGAATTGAGTCTAATAAGTCTAATAATACTCTGAAACTCTCCAATGGATATAAAATATATTATACTGCACCTGGAACACAGGAGTTTAATGGCAAGACCATTCACTGTAGTGGTTCTACTGTAATTACCGGTGGTCTCATGCAAAATGAATATTGTATAAGCAATGTAGGAATAGGGTCATATTCTACTTCAATAGGTTCAATTCTTCCTACTTATCAGGGAAACAAGGATACTTATTCTTTAGTAAAGTTTTACGATAAAAATGGCAATTTAGTAAAGAATGATCAGGATGCCATCTATGTTAAGGGTTGGCCTGGTCAGACTTTTACACTAGAAAATGTATCCCAGTATCTCAAAGTTCATAAAGGATATTATTTATCTAATCAAAAGGAAATTCATGATCATACCGATGAGGATGGAAATCTGACAGGAAGCATATCTGGTTTCGAAGTCGGCGACTATTATAGAAAAGTTTATTACGATAATAATGGCCAAATTAGTTTTATTGGCCTTTATCATCAAATTTCTCCCGATGGCACGATGGCAGTTTCTTTATTGAACGCAAACGGCAAACAAATTGGAAGTACTCAAGATGTAGGGGCTGGTAAATCAGTTAAGTTTGATAGTGATCATGGTTATGCTGGTTATAACTGGACTGCAAGAAATCCATATGTTACTGGTTCAGTACATGCCATTAAGTATGTTCAATTAGGTTCTGTAGTTTTATATGATAAAACCACCGGCGATACTCTTAAGGAAGTACAATACAAGAATGATGACTCTGATCCAGCAAGTGCCCAACTTCCTTATAGTTACGGTCAGCTTAACGATCTCCTTTCTCACGAAGGGTATGTGCTTGACCCTGAGTTTAAAGAATCTGATTATGAGTTAGCTAATGGACAATATTCTCAAGATCTTAGAATTCCTTATGTTAAGCAGATAAAAGTAAAGTATTCAGGTAGCGACAGTAAGACTTATAACGGTAAGCCCGCTGCATTTAACGTCCAAGATGTAGAGTGGACGGGCTTGCCGGGCTTGAATACCAGTACTTTGACCGCTGATGACTTTACCTGGAGCACGGCAGATCAGCAAGCCCCAATTGATGCTGGTACTTATACTTTGAGCCTGAATGCAAAAGGCGAAGCTGCTTTGCGCGCAGCCAACAAGAACTACAATATCCAGGAGATCAGTGGCTCGTACAGTTACACGATCAAGCCTGCGGAAGTAGAAGCTGTAAAGTATTCAGGTAGCGACAGTAAGACTTATAACGGTAAGCCCGCTGCATTTAACGTCCAAGATGTAGAGTGGACGGGCTTGCCGGGCTTGAATACCAGTACTTTGACCGCTGATGACTTTACCTGGAGCACGGCAGATCAGCAAGCCCCAATTGATGCTGGTACTTATACTTTGAGCCTGAATGCAAAAGGCGAAGCTGCTTTGCGCGCAGCCAACAAGAACTACAATATCCAGGAGATCAGTGGCTCGTACAGTTACACGATCAAGCCTGCGGAAGTAGATAAAGATGATCATAAGATTCCAAATGCACCAACTCCACAATACAAGAATGATCCAACTCAAGATACTCCTGTAACTTACCATCCAGTAAAGAAGCCTGGAAACAAGTCACACAACCATTCTGGCAATAAAGGAAAGATTTCTTCTAAGACAGTTGCACACAAGACTCAAACCTTAACATCTGGCAATAAAGGAAAGATTTCTTCTAAGACAGTTGCACACAAGACTCAAACCTTAACAATTGTAGCTACTGCTAATAAGTCTGAAAAGGCTCAAAGCAATAGTACTGCTAAGGTTGAAAAGAGTACTTCAACCAATGATAAAGAAACCCTTCCACAGACTGGCGAAAAGAACGAAAATGAAGCAGGTATCTTTGGTCTAGCCATTGCTGCTATTGGTTCATTGTTCGGCTTAGCTGCTGGAAAGAAGAGAAGGAAAAAAGAAAATTAGTTTAAATATTAAATAACAGAAACAATAAAACAACAGATATGTGAAATGGCTCATATATCTGTTGTTTTTTGTTTTGAATTGTGGCTCTGGTATAGTTATTTAATTATTAGTACAGTAACTATATGTTTCTTTTGTGATTTACATATGAAAGCGGATTAATTACATAATTTTCTTAATCATAGTAGAGTGAATAAGGTAAAAAAACATAAGTTGAGTATGAGATTTATTTAGGGAGGCTGTTATGTTATCTTCAAATAACATGCATGAAAAATTACGTAAGATGGAACCCAAAACGCAGCGTTTTTCTATCCGTAAGTTTACGGTAGGCGCTGCTTCTGTATTGATTGGTTTGACCTTTATAGGAATGAGTAGTCAAACTGTTAATGCTAGTGCTAATAGTACTGCTACCACTGATTCTCAAACTAGTGGTTCAACTGGTGGCACGACTGATATTACAGAAAACAAGGCTAAAGATGACATTGCTCTTTCTGATTCAGATAAGTCAAAGTGGAAGAATGAAACAAATTCTACAAGTATAGATTATAAAGCTTTAAAGGATAAAGTTAATGAGCTTAAGCCTAAAGTAGATGGAACAAGTAATGCTAAATCTACTGCACAAGTAGAAAAGGGTAAGAAGACCGAAACAACTAAGTCAACTTCTTCACAGACCTCAACCACTAATCCAGCTCAGAAACCGGAGCCGGAATCCGCTGAAAAGAATTCTTCAGAAAAATATACAGATGATCAATTAGCTTCTCTTTCTCCTGCAGCCATTCAAGAATGGAAGGATATTATAGATGAATATCAACCCACTAAGGAGAGTAAAACCAAGTGGGATAAAGCACATAAGGATTTTAATGATGCATAGCAAACGTGGAAAGACTCTAAAGCCGACCAGACAACTTGGAATAAGTAACATAGTGAGCCGTTAAAAGATTCCATGGATGCATTATTTAAGGCAATGGATCAGAGACTAAAACCCAACTTCAAACTAAATGGAGTGATATAACAACCCTCGATTCTGATACGAAAGGCACTTTATTTCCAACTGACTTACAAGAATGGAAAGATGTGGTAGATACTTATAATAAATCACTCAATTCTGACCAGAATAGTGAATGGAATCAAGAATATGGTGATTTTAATGACGCCTGGCAAAAATGGGTAGATGATACTTCCAGCAGGGCTAAAAATGAAAAGCAGAGTTTTAGTAATTTACAAACTGCCCTTGATAAATTGACGCCACTAATGTCTAAAAATAAAGGCATCTCCCAAGATTTTGTGAAGAATTCGCAGGATTCTTGGCAAAAAGATAAGAAAAAGTTAGGTGACACTTCTAATCCTGACCATGATGATTATTTAGCAGCATTATCTCCAGAGGATTTTGCTGATTATAAGGCAGTCTTAGATTATTATGACCAATACTTAAATAAGGATTCTCAATGGCACAATAATTATAAAAAGTTTAGTTGGGATAATTGGGAAACTTCGATCCAAGCTTGGAAGAAGTCTCGTGAAAAGGATAGAGCTTATTTCCATCAAAATGTTGAACCACAATTAGATAATTTGATTAACTTGATGGATCAAAAAGATGATTTTAACGATGAGTATGAACAAAAATATCAGACTAAATGGAATGAGCTGAAAACAACTTTATTTAATTTGGATACCGATCACGTCACTGTCTCATTACTTAATAAAATTGATGCTTGGAAAGACTCAATTGATACTTATAACAATTATTTAATGGATCAGAGCAAAAATAATACTGCTTGGTATAACCAATACCAGAATTTCGAGAACGCTTGGAACAATTGGTCAAAAGAAGTTAAAGCGTGGAAAGAAAAACGTGAGATCCAGAAGGAAAACTTTAGTGTTATTGAGACCTGTTAGATAATTTAATTACACATATGCAATCGTCAGAGCGATTTGATGCTGCATGGCAAAACTTAAGTCACAAATTAAATCAGGCTAAGGATGATCAGATCGCAAATCTTAATCTTAAAAGCATGCAAGAATGGAAGGATCAATTAGATAAATATAATCAATAGGTTGACTCTACTAATACTGATTGGTCACACGCTTATTCTAAGTTTATTGAAGCGTGGAAAGATTGGACCAAACAAAAAGCAGAAACAAAAAAGGTTGATTCTGCAAGTGATACTCAATTGTTGGCTTTAACTCCAGCGCAATTGCAATCGTGGAAAAATACGATTGAAGCTCAGAATAAGTTAATAAGCAAGACAAACGAGTATACTGCCTTTGAAAAGGCTTAGACTGATTGGTCAACAGCTGAGAAACCAACTAAGAAAGTTGCTGCTGCCTTTAGAACAATGTTTGATAAGTACGCCACTCTTGTTAACTTGTTACCTGATTCAGTAAGCACCAAGGAAGTATCGTCGATAACAAGCGTAGCTGACTTACGTGATTATTTTGATAATAATGCGTTATTGCGTGCAGCTAATTTGTTCCATATATTTGGTAGACATGTAATTTTAGATGTCGATACTAATGGTAACATGGTCGCTCATTTTTTAAGTGATAAGGTGGATTTTGGTACTAGAGGTGATTCTTTTAATCATACGGCTGGTGATATTTATTACATTGAAGATGTAGATCAATTAAATGAAAACGGCTTTCGTAACGCAAAAGGCAACTATATTATTTTTGGCAGCAAGGTAAAAGTTGAGATTAAAAATAATGTAGTTTATGCAAATGGGACAAAATTAGATAAAATAACTCCTAGTCAAGTAATTACCCATGATGATTTTATTGATATTTCTGCTGAATTTAAGAAATTAAGCCAGAAATCAAAAGATTTAATGAGTGAGAAGACCAGCGCTAACGTAACGGTTGATTTTAAGGATAATAACAATGAAATTATTGATGTCTCTAATGCGTCTAGTCACACGGGCTTCGTATATGCAACCTTAGATGGAAAAAAGCTTGACAGATCTGGCACTTTTGAGATTAAAGGATTAAATCGAACGAATGCCCCCGTTTTGATCATTAATATTACAGGAAGCGATATTCACTTCCAACCAAACATGAAAATTGATGGTCAAGGCAGTGGAGAATCACACTCTTATCCTAATAAAGTGCTTTGGAATTTTGGAGATGCTAAAACCGTCTCTATTAATTCTGGTAATTTAATGGGTAGTGTTTTAGCACCGAACGCGACCTTCACAACGAATGTTAACGTGGATGGCAATATTATTGCCGATACAATCAAGGGCGCAGGTGGGGAAACTCACCGGTGGGATTTACATGCATTCGATCAACATGGCAAAAACTCAACTAATCCTACTAAGAAGTCTCCAGTACCTAATCTTCCTGAATTTCCTAATTGGCTTGAGATAGCATCAGCCCCAAAGGGGAAAGCATTACCGACCAAAGTAACATCGTTAGATGCTAGGGCACCATGGTGTTTCTTCGGCAAGTCGAAGCTTCCTGATTTTTGGCCATTTACTTTGGATGCACTTGCTCCTCAACCGAAAAAAACACCAGGTTTTAAGAAACCTACACCAGGTCCTAAAGATAAGACGCCTCAACCACCAACTTCACCTGTAAAACCAAAATTACCTCCGGCTTCACCAACAACTCCTTCTCAACCCCAAACCCCAACTCCAGATGTAGTTCAGGGCTTTGTAAAGCCGAAATCTGAAAAAATAAGTGGGATTAAATATGTGGCTCATCAAACCAAAATGCCCCTGTTTTATCCCAAAAGATAAGCAAAGGGCGGAACGTGGAGCAGGTAAAAACTACAAAACAGGTAGTTGCTATGCCTGAGGATAAGAAAATGTTTGTCCGTTCTGAAAGCAATGCATTACCACAAACCGGTGAAAAAACTGAAAATAAAACTGGAATTGTTGGCCTAGCTATAGCATTTGCAGGCTTAATGTTTGGATTATGCTTCGACAAGAAGCGGAGAAAAGATTAAAAGAATAATACAGTCAGAAAAGTAATGAGTATTGTCATACCATTGCTTTTTTTCTACGTAAGTGTCTGGGAAAAAAGTCCATTTTTAGCTAATTTTAGACTTTTACTCAAAAGAAAAATCCTATTAAATCAAGGTTTATTAATACCAAGATTTAGTAGGATTTCTTAATTTCTGAGTTTTTCCCAGACACTAGAAGAGTATAATGAACTTGATCAATTATTTATACGATAAAAGTCTTTTTTGATTATGTTTGGCTACGTCGTAATCATATAGTTGGTCATTACTGATCAGGGCATACATAGTTCTGATCAGTTTGTGTATAGAAGCAATAGCTATCTTTTTGAACCCTTTGGTTTGAGAAGATAGCTTTTTGTTTTCATAGTAATCAGCTATATGACAGTGCTGAGTTTTAGCTGCCTGGTCGATTTGACCGATAGCCCGATACAGAATCTTACGTGCTACAGCATTACCATGTTTAGTAATGCTTAAACTGGCGTCAATTTCACCAGATTGATAACGTCCTTGATCAATTCCAATAAAAGCATTGATTTTGTTAGGATTACTAAATCTGCGTAAATCGCCTAATTCCCCTAGTATTCTTACCGCAGTAGTTTGAGCAATACCAGGAATGCTCTCTAAGATTTCTAAGTCACGATTGGGTAAGCTTTTAGCTATCTTTACCATTTGATCTATCAAGTCTTTTCTTTTCTTATTTAGGTCGATTAGACGTTGAGCATAGTATTTTGCCTCATTAGCTTCAACACTATTGCATATAGCTACTGGATATGCCTTCTTAGCTAAATTGATTAAATTTGAGGTGAATTTCTTAGCCCTTTTATCTTGAAACCCTGGTAGCCTAATCAATTTATTATAGATTTCAAGTTCGGTAGAGCCATTTACCAGTTCACAGTGCGGATACATCTTGACAATTGACCAATAATTGAATCCTTTCGCCGTGCTAAATAAACTTTCAAGTTCTGGAAAAGTAAATTGTAAAACCTTATGGAGTCGATTCTTTGCCATCACAATATCGCCAGTCAATTGATCATAAAAACGACTTAGAGCATTTAATTGATGGTATTGCTCAGCTTGCAATTGACTGACTGGATGGTGATAAAGTTTCTGAATTAGCGCTAGGTGATAAGCATCTGTCTTATCTGTTTTATTATGTCTAAGCCCTAAATCCATCTCTTTCTTAGCTTTTAATGGATTGAGGACTACATATTCATAGCCATAATCATCTAAGAAAGTCTGCAGTCTTCTTGAATATACACCGGTAGCTTCAAAAATAATTTGAGGATGTTGTGCGAAAGCTTTTAGATCATTAAGTAGCTCTAGAAAACCATGGCGATCATTAGTAATTGTAGTAATAGTCTTACTATCATTAATTAATTCACAGACAGTTGAAGTGTTCTTGCTTACATCAATACCAAAAATAATTTTCATTTTTAAAAGCCTCCTCAAAATATAGCAGTAAAGCCATTTTACTTAGGAAATCAGATCTAATTTTTCTACTTTAATTCAAGTATTATCAACGTTTAATTTAGATATTTTCTTAAAAATAATGGTGCGAATAAAGCTGAAAAGATTAAATAAAAGTTTTGTGCATATTTATTAGG
>NZ_CDLD01000035.1:0-699 GCF_001006945.1 Lactobacillus sp. OTU4228 | reverse complement strand
TCAGTTGGAAACTCTGCTTTAGGCTTAGCTTTACGCTTGATAACGTTGTTAAAGGATTCGATCATATTGGTAGAGTAAATTGAAGCCCTGATCTGCTTAGGATAGCTGTAAAAGACCAGCAGATCAGGTTCAATATCTTTGAGATTTCTGATGACATGGTTGTACGCTCTGTTCCACTTGTCATAGAAGGCGTGCAAGACTTTGATCGCAGCTTCTTTATTTGGCTGTTGATGAATTTGCTTGAATTCATTCATGATCGTTTCGCGATCATCTACGCGTACTTTAGCGCAAATATTGCGCATGACATGAACTAGACAGCGTTGAAAATGAGCTTTCGGATAAGTCTGCTCCAGCACTGTCTTCATGCCCACAACGCCATCTGAAAGAAAGAGCTCAACCTGTTCTAGACCGCGAGACTTCATGTCTTGAAGCATTTCCGTCCAATTCTCGACGTTTTCGCTGGGAGCAATGCGGTAATCGATGATTTCCTTGTGGCCATTAGGCTTGATGCCAATGGCAATATAAACTGCTTCACGATCAAAGGTTATGCGACGCAAAGGAATGTAGGTAGCGTCCAAATAAACGCAGAAGAACTTGTCACTGAGTTTGCGCTGATGATAGGCCTCGACTTTTGGAATCATCTGCTTGGAGATGTTAGATACCTGAGCTGGGCTGTAATGACTGCCATACATCTTTTCA
>NZ_CDLD01000034.1:0-154336 GCF_001006945.1 Lactobacillus sp. OTU4228 | reverse complement strand
TGCCTTAAATTAGATATGACTTTATGCTTTATCTTCACCTTTATTTTAGATAAAAATAAAGTATTTGATTAAAGTTCCGTCGAACTTCAACCCAATACTTAGGTTAGTATGTTTCTAAACTCGACATTAAATGTCCACATTCTTCGAAGAGATTACATAATTTCTCAGTAAAACTGCCAGTTTTGTGTACGACGTCAAGCATCTAAAAGCACCGTGACATATGGTTTTACTACTATTTTAAATTCTACGACTAGAACCAAAATAGTGAATCAGCTATCCCGTCGGATAGTCAATTCACTATTAAGCTTAGAATGTTTTCTAGGTGTAGAAAGGTTGACTCTATGTACCTGTCATCATATTTATCAAGGAATATGGTTAAGACTAGTCCGTACGTTAATGATTTTTATGCAGGTCTAGAAAAAATTGAATTAGCTGGAAGGTCAGAAATTAAACATTTCTGCCTTTTTTATCATCGGTGAGTGGCGTAAGAATTTAATACGTTTTTGTTGATATTTGTATATTGGATTGAATATAGTAGATTTTTTAAACAATAGCTTTTAATACAGTTAATCAATTAAGATTAGAGTAATTAACGTTTTTTATAGTTACACAGGCTTTTCTTTGCCTTACAAGCATTTTTTAGCGTTTATACTAGTATTTAATTTGCGCTCTTAGAACATAAATATGGGGGTATCTGTAAGAGCTAATAATTGTGTATCTGATTTATTTGCAAATAAAATATGTGCCGGAAAGAAATGATGTAATTACCGAATTAGAAATAAAAAATTGTGTACTTTATTTTTAGAGTATTTCCTTGTTTAGATTCCTGTTAAGGAATTGGTTAATCCTTTATATATCCTTTAATACCTTTTTCCTTTCTCCTTTAGGGAAGCGTGATCCTTTGGTAGAGTAAGGCTCAAAAAAGTCATTCTACACAAAATTTAGGGTTTTAACGAGCAAAATAAAGTGTTTATATTAGAGTTATCCACAGGTCATTTATTATATTTTTTTGTATTTAAAGCCAAACTACACATTTTTTATAAAAATGATGATGCAAAAAAGTCAAACTACACAGAATTTATAATTTCTTACCTAAAATCCCTTTTGTTAGAGAACGAATTACGAAAATGCCCTAATTTCTGTGTAGTTTAAGCTTCTTTACTTTTCTTTTTATAAAAATTGTGTAGTTTAACATAGTTATTAAAAAGTGAGAGCGCTTAAAATTATAAGCAATTAAATATTTTTTGTTCAAACTACACAGATAATAAAAATGGTGTATCATGAATGACAAAAGTATAAAAAATGGGTAGGTTAAAATGGACGAAAAGAAAAAATAAGGGAATTACTTAATTTTCCTGACAGAAAGAAAAATTTAGTCAAATATAACAATGATCTAAACGATAATAAGCAATATTATGGCGTTAGTAGCCTATCTAAGTATGAGATGGATATCTTTTTCTTTCTAATTGCGCAACTCCAAGGTCAAGATGGAGCAGTTGTAGATATAAAGATAAAAGATCTAAAACGATATCTTCATATGCCTACGACAATGTCTTATCGAACTTTTCAAAAAATAGTAATTCAAACCTTTGATCACTTAGAAAATATCAAAACTGGGTTTTTAAAAACCGATGAGGAAAATCGTGAATATCTTCAATTAAAACCGATTTTCGATTACACAAATATATATACCGACTCTCTAGACGTTGAAGTAAAGGTAAAAAAGCAAAGAAATACGAAAATGGCAAGCTGTATAATCGTGTTCTTAAGCCTGCGTTAGTTGATTTAAGCCCATTCTTTAGAAATCTGCGATTAAAAAACAATATGGTCCTAATCATACAATTGAAAAGTACCACTTTTACTGGGTAAAAGAGCCTGCACGTGTTTCTCGCTTAATTTATAATCCCGAAGATGCTGATATAAGAGCTGTTGTTAATATTAAGAGATATGACAATATGTTGTATCAACAAGAACAGGCTAAAGCGACTAAAGAAGCTAAATAAAAAGATCGATGATCACCGTTTTTTAACGAAGATCATCGATCTTTTGTTTTTCTATAATCCAAATGCAATCTTGTATAACAATGCACCGCAGATACCACCAGCAATTGGAGCAACTACTGGTACCCAACCGTAGTCCCAGTGAGCAGAACCCTTATGAGGTAATGGGCAAAGTGCATAAACGATACGTGGACCTAAGTCTCTTGCAGGGTTTAATGCAGGACCGGTAGGACCACCAACAGCCATAACCAATGCGGTGATTAAGAAACCAACACCGAGGTTGGCAATATCTTCTGATTGCTTGAAGAACATGCCACGGTATAAACCAACGGCTACAAACAAAAGAATTGCTGTACCAACAAATTCAGTGATAAAACCGTTTAACTTACTGTTGGCAGTATCACCAGTCGCAAAGCTGGCAAAAACAGCGTCATCACTAGCAGTTCTCTTAATGTATGGCCAGTAAACAGCCACTAATATAAGTTGACCTACGATTGCACCAAGCATTTGAACCAAGATATATGGTAGAACTTGATCCCAAGGGAATGCACCTGCACATGCTTGTGCAAGGGTTACGGCCGGATTCAAGTGGTTACCTGAAATTGAACCGAATAACATCGCAGGAAGCATGACACCAAAACCAAAGCCAAATGCGATTAAAAGCCACCCACCATTGGCTTGTCCATCGCGGCTATTACCTCCAGTATCACGCAATACTGAGTTGGCAACTGAACCGTTACCTAAAACTACTAAAATAATCGTACCGAAAAATTCGGCCAAATACTTTATCATCCAAGTATGTTCCATAATAGATACTTTTTACTCCTCTAAAAAAAATAAGTGAAAAATACACACAAGATTGAATTATACACTATATTGAGAAAATAGATATGATTATTTTAAAAATTGCAAATATTTTGCTCAAAAACAGATCTTTCTTACTTTTTTGTTTTTTCTAGTAGAATAATTAGTAAGGAATTTTTTAGAAAGGGCGTAAAGAATGGGCGAAGAAAATAAAAATGATGTAGTAACTGGCGCTTCCGAAACTATTGATGCTAGTTCGGGTTCTTCGATGTTAGAACATGAAGAACCTAAAAAAGAAGAAGCCACTAGTCCATGGCCTGGTCCAAAGGGTATGATCCCAGTAACCAGTGGTAAAGCCGACGATGCTAATGTCCATAACCGTGTCTTCTTAGACAATATCTTGGTGGAAATGCGTGTAATCGATTCTGTTGAATCGGATTTGACTACAACAATTTTGGGTAGAAAATATGCATCCCCATTAATGCCGGCTGCAGTTTCGCACTTGAATAAAGTGTTAAGTGATAAAACGAGAAAGCCAATGCAAGAAAAAGCAATGGCCGCTCGCAACATGGATTTACTTAACTGGATCGGCATGGAAACCAACGAAGAGTATGGTGAAATCGTCAGCCAAGGCGGAGACACTATTCGAATTATTAAACCTTTTGCAGATCATCACAAGATTTTAGATGAAATCAAGTTTGCGGAAGATCATGGAGCTGTAGCCGTTGGAATCGATATCGATCATATTGCTGGCAAAAACGGTAAATACGATGTAGTTGATGGGATTCCTCTAGGTTCGATTACAATGGATGACTTGAAGCATTATGCGGAAAGCACTAAGTTGCCATTTATTGCTAAAGGCGTTTTATCTGTATCTGATGCCTTGAAGGCGCACCAAGCGGGATGCAAGGCAATCGTAGTTTCTCATCACCATGGTCGTGTACCTTTCGGTGTTCCACCTCTAGCTGTTTTGCCTGATATTAAAAAGGCACTTGCTGGTAGTGGCATGGAAATTTATGCCGATGGTTCTTTGATGACTGGTTATGATGCATACAAAGCATTGGCTATGGGTGCTGATGCTGTCTTAATTGGCCGCGGAATCTTGTCAGAGCTGCTTCAAAGCGGTACTAAAGCGGTTGAAGATAAGCTTAAGCAAATGAATGAACAACTAGCAGAGATGATGATGTATACCGGTGTTAAGGATACAAAATCGTTTGATCCTAGTGTTTTGCATTATTAAAAATAAATAGAACAAGATAAAAACAATAAAAAGAGATTGCAACTGCAATCTCTTTTTTATAACTCAATTTTTTCATCAGGTAGTTTAACGTGCAATTTTTCAAAAGAAAAAGGCTTAATTAGAGAAATTTCATAGGCATCTAGAGCTAGATTTTCACCAGCAAAATCTGGATTGTACAATGGATCACCGACAATCGGACAGCCGATTGCGGCTAAATGAACACGAATTTGATGGGTGCGACCTGTTTCTAGCGTTAATTTAACTAAAGCTGTATTATCAGAATATTTTTTCAGTAGTTCATAATGAGTAACTGCATGCAAACCAGTTTTATTTACCATTCTTTTTCTTTGATCATCAGGATCCTGACCAATAGGAAGATCAATAGTACCGTTTTTCTTTAATTTATCCGCATGAATAACTTTAGCCAAATATTCACGATGAAAAGTTTTAGTAGTGAGTTCTCGATTCAAAATAGGAACAACTGCCGGATTTTTAGCCACCAAAAGCAGACCGCCTGTAAGCATATCGAGTCGATGTACGATGTACGGACTGCTACCTAAATAAGTAGCACAATCATTCAATGCTGTATCAGTTTCATTTAAGTTAGGGTGAGTTTTCTGCCCCTTCTTTTTATTAATGATCAATAAATTATCGTCTTCGTAGATAACGTCAGGCATTCGTCTACTTGCAGGGTAAGTTTGCTGCATTGAATCAATTTGATCAAGCACGATATCAATTTTGTCACCTGGCTTAACCAATTCATTGAAGTAGCGGTATTTACCATTAATGGTTACATTTTGCTCGATTCTTAAATAATGGCGCCATTTTCTAGGGATAAGTAATTTACGCAGGACCTCGTTAACTGGTAACGGATCAAGATTTTTTGGATAAAAAAGTGTAAAATTATAAACCATAAATATTTCCTAAGTCTGCTTCAATTCTAAACATGTGTTTTAGTAATTATGATACAATTTTCTTGTTTCTAAAAAGGAGCAATGTATTTAATGAATAATGACCAACCAAAAAGAAGTGGCTTTAAGGATGCATGGCATCAATTTGATAGTCGCTTCTTTATCGGACGCTGGATTATTTTAATCCTACTCACTTTAATGCTTTTGACTTGTACATATTATACAATTAAAGTTAAAACTTCGAATATCTCGAATTTGAAGGCGTCACTTTCAACTACAACAACTATTTACGATTATAAGGGCAAAAAAGCAGGTTCCTTATATTCGCAAAAGGGTTCGTTTGTAGAATATGATAAAATTTCGCCAAATATTCAAAATGCGGTCATTTCAACAGAAGACCGTACTTTTTGGACGAACCCTGGTTTTAGTGTTAAAGGTATGGTTCGTGCCGCCATTAGTTTGGTTATTCACCATGGTCAAGTTACCGGTGGTGGTTCCACATTAACGCAGCAGCTGGCTAAGAACTCACTACTTACTCAGCAGCAGACCTTTTCACGAAAATTGGAAGAATTGTTCTTTGCAATTGAGATCAACCATGTTTATTCCAAAAAAGACATTTTGACGATGTACTTGAATAACGCCTATTTTGGTAACGGTGTCTGGGGCGTGCAAGATGCTAGTCGTAGATATTTTGGTAAAAATGCTAGTGATGTAACTGTCAGTGAAGCTGCCACTTTGGCAGGGATGCTGCGGAATCCTAGTTTCTACAACCCTGTAGACCATATGGCTAATGCACTGTCACGTCGTAATTTGGTTTTGAGCTTAATGGCTGATAATGGCAAAATTACTTCAGCTCAAGCCAAAGCTTATTCAAAAGAAGGCTTAACTTTAAAGAATACCTTTAAGAATAAGGATGGCTACCGTTACCCATACTTCTTTGATGCTGTTGTAGATGAAGCAATTAGTAAGTACGGCTTAACAGAAGAGCAGGTAATGAATAAGGGCCTCAAGATTTACACTACCCTTAACCAAAATTACCAAAGCAAGATGCAAGATACCTTTGAACAAAGCTGGCTTTTCCCACAAAATGGTTCAGATGGTACCGAAGCCCAAGGTGCCAGTGTGGCAATGGATCCTAATACTGGTGCCGTACGTGCAGTTGTTGGGGGACGTGGACAACACGTCTTCCGTGGCTACAACCGTGCAACGCAAATGAAGCGTCAGCCTGGTTCATCGATCAAGCCGCTTGCTGTTTACGCACCAGCTCTTCAAAATGGTTATCATTATGATTCAGAGCTTTCCAACAAACTGCAGAAATTTGGTAAGAACGGTTATGAGCCACACAACGTTGATAATGGCTACTCTGATAAGATTCCAATGTACCAAGCCTTAGCTCAAAGTAAGAATGTTCCTGCTGTATGGCTGCTTGATAAGATTGGGGTTAACAAGGGTGTTCAATCTGTTGAAAACTTTGGTATTAAGGTGCCAAAGAGCGATCGCAATCTTGCTTTAGCCCTTGGTGGTCTTTCATCTGGTGTATCACCATTACAAATGGCCCACGCATATTCTGCCTTTGCCAATAAGGGTAATTTGCCTAACAATTCTTACTTTATTACTAGAATTACAGATGCCAGTGGTAATGTTTTAGCAGAAAATGGCAATCCGGGTACACACCGTATTATTTCTGAAAATACGGCAAAAGAAATGACTACGATGATGCTGGGCGTATTTACTAACGGTACAGGTCAATCTGCTCAACCAAGTGGCTACCGTGTTGCTGGTAAAACTGGTTCAACTGAAGTGCCTAACTCATATGGTTTTGGTACTAAGGACCAGTGGATTGTTGGTTATACTCCTGACATCGTTGTCGCAACTTGGGTTGGTTTTGACCGAACCAGTAGGCAGCATTATATGCAAGGAATTTCCGAAACAGGAATTACTAGACTATATAAAGCCGAAATGGAAGGCATTCTGCCGTATACCGCTCAGACTCAATTTACCGAAAAAGCACCTAACCAGATTGTGAAAGATAATGGTTCAAACTTTGATTGGACCGGCGGATTAGGGCAAAAAATTCAAGATGGTATAGGTTCTGCAGGACAGAAGATTAATGAATGGTATAATAGTGTGAAAGGCTTATTTGGCCAATAAAATTTAGGAGGACCATGATGGTTAACGTTTACGATTCAGCTAACAAATTAGCAGAAGATTTAACACAAACTGATCAATACAAGGCTTTACAAAAGGCTATTAAGGATGTAGAAGAAAACGACGAAAGCTCAGCTATGTTCAAGAAGATGGATGAACTTCAAGCTAAGATTTTGCGTGCTCAACAAGCTGGTCAACCTCTTGCTGCTGAAGATCAACAAGCTTACAAGGACTTGAACGACCAAGTACAAAAGAACGATTTGATCGTTAACATGCTTAAGTCAGAACAAGCTTTATACGACTTGCTTAACGACATCCAAAAGACTTACTCAAAGCCAATTAATGATCTTTATGAAGACCTTAGAAACTAGAATTTGCGATGAAATTTATTCACTTTGCGGATGCGCATTTAGATAGTCCATTTCGTGGGCTATCTTTTTTGCCATCTAAGGAATTTAACCAAATATATCAAGCGGCCGATCAATCATTAACGAGAATTGTTGATTTGGCTTTAAAACAAAATGTTGATTTAGTCTTAATCGCTGGAGATACTTTTGATAGCAACACGCCATCTCCAAGAGCGCAGCTATTTTTTGCCGAACAGATAAAAAGGCTGACTGACCAAAAAATTCAAGTGGTGATGATTTTCGGTAACCACGACCACATGAAAAAAGAAGATCTACTAGTTACTGAAACACCTTATTTCAAATTATTGGGTAATGGTGAAAAAGTGGAGAAAGCCACTTTTGCGACAAAAGCTGATTTTACTTACGATGTAATCGGCTTTTCATATTTGAATAACCATATTACGCGTGACATGATACCTGATTTTCCTGCAAAGGGACAAAATTATACTTTTGGTTTAATGCACGCACAAGAAAAAACACAAACTAATAATGTTTATGCACCATTTACTACTAGTGAAGTGCAGAACCTTAATTACGATTATTTTGCCTTAGGCCATATTCACGCACGCAATAACTTGTCAGAAAATCCATGGATTGTTTATCCAGGTAACATTCAGGGGCGTCACATCAACGAAATGGGCACTAAAGGTTGCTATCTTGGCGAGATCGATGAACAAACTAAGAAGACAAGCATTGAGTTTAAACAAACTAGTCCAATTATTTGGCAAGCTGTCGAAATCAATTTGGAAGGTGAAATCGATAAAGCTGGTTTGCAGACAAAAATCATTGAAGTCCTTAATCAAATTAAGCAAAAGACTTACTTTAGTTTAACCATCAAGGGTGCACAATATTTGACTGAAGAAGAGCGAGAACTGACTGCAGATACTGATTTTTGGCAGACAATCTCGCAAAATTTGCCATTTGCTTCTCAGCTAGTTGACGTTCGTTATGAAACCAATACCAGTTTGGAATTAAATGAGAATGATCAAAAGGCCTTTGAAAAAGCCAAGGCGGAAATTTTTGATGTAGATGAGTTCAATCAAATCGTAAATGACTGGAAGAAAAAAGATCCAGAAGCAGCTGCACTAGCAGAAGATCCTAAATTTATTGAGGCTGTTAAGCAATTAACCGAAGTAAAGCTAATGAGTAAATTGAAAGGAATTAAAGATGAGACTGAAACAAATTAAAATGATCAATTTTGGCCAGTTTTCTGACAAGTCTTTTGATTTACCTAGCAAAGAAATAAACGTCTTCTTTGGTGCTAATGAGGCGGGAAAGAGTACGACGGTAGCTTTTATTAAGCAGATCATGTTTGGCTTTCATTTGCGCAGTAATTCGTCTCCGTTTTTTGAAGATTATACGCCGTTAGCTCATGTGAGTCCGATGGGTGGCAGTCTTGTCTTTGAAGCGGACGATGGCGAATATGAATTAGAGCGCTTGTATGCCAAAGGCGATAAGACTAAGCGTGGTATTTTAACCGTTAAAAAAGATGGGCAAGTAGTGCCCGAGAGTCTCTTTTTCGATCAAATTCAAAAAATCGATGGTTCGTTTTATGCCGACAGCTTTATCTTTAATCAAGAAATGCTGGGTCAGGTAAGCAGCTTGAGTCAAGAAGACTTGCTTGAACGTATTTATTACTTGGGTGCAGCCAATAGTGGTAAATTGCTTGAAATGCGTGATGGCTTTGAAAAAGAAGCTGGCAAGTTGTTTAAGAAGACGGGTAAAAAGCCAGAAGTAAATCGTCTGCTTAAGCAAATGGAAGACGATCGTGACAATCTGGCTCAAACGCAAGCAGAGTTTGGTGATTATGAAGAACTTGATCGTGATTTAACTGCTAAAAGTGACGAGTTAAATAGTAAGCAACAAGCTTTAGAAAAGCTGCAAAAAAGGGCGCAAGAGTTGCGTGACCTGCAAAAAGAATTAGGCAATTACCAAACTTTGCTAGATTTGCAAAAGCAAGTTAAGGATATGCAGTTTGATAGTGAAAATTATCAAAAAGCGCAAGAGATCATGGCGCAAGGTTGCAATTTGCAAAAGACGATTAAGTCTTTGAAAGAGCAATTAGCTGATCTGGATGATAATAATCAGGCTGATTTGTCAGCTAGCAAAAAGCTTGTCCAACAAAAGCCGCAACTACTTCAATGGCAAGCAGAATACAAATCATGTTTGCAAAAAGCTGATGAACTCAAACAAGAAAAAGAACAAATTCTTGCTTTATCTCCTGATACCAAGCAAGTACTAGACTTGACGCCAGAGCAAATCAAACAGCTGCAAGCAGATTATTTAGCTTTGCCTAAACAAGAAAATCGAGTTGAAGCTGCTCCTAATTCCAATGATAAACTCTGGTATGTGATTGGTGCTGTCCTAGCAGTCCTTGGTTTGATCTTACTGGTTATGATGGGGACAGTTGGCGTGATCGCCTTAATTACCGGCCTAATCTTTCTTGGTGCAGGCTACGTTAAAGGCAATAACGCCAATAAACAAAATGCCGCTATTTTGGAAAAGCAAAAACTGGTCGCACAAAAGCGCCAGGGATTTGGGCAACAATATGGCTTGAATCCTGATAATTTGGATATTAATAATCTGGTGGCTAATGCCAACCAGTATCACTTAAAAGAAAACGCTGAGAAGGCAAATAATGAACAACTGAGCCAGATTAATCAAGAAGTCGCCCAATTAGCCGCAAATGTGCAAAATACGCTGAAAAAGCCAATTGAGGATGATTTTAGCTCCGTTTTAAGTGGAATTGATGAACTGGAAGAAAAGATTGACCACAGTCAAGAAATTGGTCAACGAAGAATGACGATTTCGTCTGCTTTAAAGCAAGACCAGCAAGATTTGAAAGAATTGGGTTTGCAACTTCAAACTTTGTTTGCTCAAGCTAATGTCAAAAATATGGCCGATTATGATGTTGTGTACAAAGATTCATTAGAGCAAGCCAAAATTAGGACGCAGGTTGAAGCACTTAAGAAGAGCTTAAACGATGATTTAACTCAATTGACAAAGACTAATCCAGCTGAATTAGAGCAGCAATTGCATGAATTGAATGATCAAATAGCTGCAGCCAATAATGAAGTCAGCGATTTACAACAACAAAACGCACAAGTACAGGTTAAGTTGAACAATTTGGCTGATTCAACTGCAGTATTTGAAGCGAGACAGGATTTGGCCAATACCGAAACTAATTTTGAAAGCAGTAGTAAGGAATATTTGGCTAACTTGCTTGCAGCTAAATGGATTGGTCGCTCACTTGATTTAGCTTCAAATGAACGTTTTCCAAAGATGCTCAAAGCAGCTAAAGAATATTTGGCTTTGCTTACAGGTGGACGTTACGTTGATCTTGAACTTGGCAAGAAATTAACGGTCATCAGAAAAGATGGTAAAAAGCGTGATGTTAAGTACTTGTCTCGCGGTACGGCTGAACAACTCTACTTTGCTTTAAAGTTAGCCTTTGTCGAACAAATTAAAGATGAAATCAACTTGCCAATCTTAATCGATGATTCATTTGCTAACTTTGATGATCACCGCATCAAATATATTGAACAATTATTGAAGAAGATTAGTGAAAATAATCAAGTGCTGATTTTTACAGCGCAAGAAAACCTAGTTGAAAAATTAAGGATCCAGCCTTTAACTTTTACGAAAGGAAATCAAAATGCTTAAACGACTCTTAGATTATAATGACGGCGAAGAAATGGATATCGTCGTTTTGATTAAGAATTCGCAATTGCGACGGAATAAGAAAAATAAGCTCTTTTTAGCAATGCAATTTGGCGATGGATCAGGCGAGATTCGGGGCAACTTTTGGGATGCAACCAATCAAGATGCGGCTACCTTTAGTACAGGTACGATTGTAGAATTGAACGGTAAAAGAGAAGAATACCAAGGCCGTCCTCAAATTCGCATTTATAGTTTAAGGGTGGTTGGACCACGAGAAGGCTATGAGTTAGATCAATTCGTTAAGTCAGCTCCAGAACCGATTAATGATATGCATGCCGAAATTAATCAATTTGTTGATCAGATTCAAAATAAAACTTGGAAGACGATTGTCCAATATTTGTTAAAAAAGTGGGGTAGACGCTTCTTTGATTATCCCGCAGGAAAGAGTAACCACCATGCAGTGCGTGGTGGACTTGCTTTTCATACTTTGTCGATGCTTAAGGATGCGAAGGGTTTAGCTGATAATTATGAACAGATCAACCGTTCACTGCTTTATGCTGGATGCATCTTGCACGATATGGGCAAAGTGCTTGAACTAACAGGCCCAGCTGCAACGCAATACACTACCGAAGGCAATTTAGTTGGTCACTTGGTACTTATCGATGAACAAATTATGCTAGCTGCCCAAGACCTTAAGATTGACCTTGAATCAGAGGACTTGCTTTTACTTAGACATATGGTTTTGTCCCACCATGGCCGCTTGGAATATGGTTCACCTAAGTTGCCAGCTCTTCTGGAAGCAGAAATTTTGCACCGCATCGATGATATGGATGCCATGGTTTATGCAGTCACGAATGCTTTGCAGCATACTGGTAAAGGAACGTTTACTGAGCCACTGCTTAGTCAAGATGGCAGAAGATATTATCGTCCAAAATATGATCCAGCTTTAGATCATGCCAAGCATTTGGAATAAGAATAGACAAAAATAAGAGGTTAACTTCAAAAAGCTAACCTCTTGTTTTTTTGCTAATATTTACTAACTAAATATTTTTATTACTTAGTAGCACTAGTAGTTGAAACGTATGATGCTAATACGTCCTTCAAGTCGCTATCCTTGATTGAAACATCAGCACGCTTCAAAACAGTTGAGATAACGTCCTTCATAGTTGCTTGGTCTTGAGCCATTGATGCGTAAATTTCGTCATCGATAGCCTTCTTGTGATCAGCAAACTTACCCTTAGCTGGGTGGCTGATCATCTTAATTACGTGGTAACCAGATTGTGACTTAACTGGAGTTGAAGTTACTTCACCAGTCTTAAGCTTAAATGCAGCTGTCTTGAATGATGAGTCAAGAGTATTGTCAGTTGAGTCAAATGCAGGAAGCTTACCAGCCTTGTTCTTAGTAGCAGTATCAAGTGAGTACTTCTTAGCTAAGCTCTTGAAGCTCTTGCCATCTTTCAATTGTTTGATGATGCTTTGAGCAGTTGACTTCTTAGCAACCAAAATGTGTTGTACAGTTACCTTAGGTTGGTAGCTCTTCCAAGCTTGTTGTTCTTGCTTCTTTGAAATCTTCTTAATGTGCTTTAATGCTTGTTCAGAAAGAAGGTTAGTCTTTAAGTTTTCCTTGAAGCTTGAAGCAGTCATACCGTTTTGTTGTAAAACAGCACTAAATTGTGAGCCATATTGCTTCTTGTAGTTGTTGTATTGCTTGTCAACTTTCTTTGATGAAACGTACTTGCCGTATTGTTGTTCCAAAGCACGGTTGATAATCATGTTAGCCAAAGTTGATTTACCAGCTTGTGACTTCTTCATTTCATCGTAATATTGTTGTTGAGTAATCTTACCACCCTTGTAGGAAGCAACAGTAGAATTACTACCACCGTTAGAACAAGCAGCAGTTGATAATGCAACACCAGCTACAGCTACGACTGCAGCAATTTTTTTCATATAACTCTTCATATAATTAAATCTCCACATCCTTAAATAAGTAACTGTCAACTAATATACCATAAAAATGACTAAATCGTTTTTAAATAGCGAATATTCACAGAAAAATCAAATTTTCTTTGATTTTTCTTAGTCCTTTTCGTCATCTTGAGTGTCTGAACCAGTAAATGAGTTCAAATCTTGGTTAACCTCTTCGCCTTTTTGCTTCATGCGATCAACTGTAGGTTGAATATGTCTAGAATATTTTTCAACATCATCACTAATATCGCTAATAGTGCGTTGTGCTGCAGGCAATTGTTCGCTTAATTCACGACTAGCTTGCTTGGCATTTTGCAATGCAGTAGCAAAACGATTGCTTTCGTGTTTTAAGGCGTCGAATTCAACTTTCAATGGTTTGCCAGGACGATTGCCATCGTTGTCCTTCATGCATGAAAAAACAAAGCCAAAAGCAGCGCCAAAAACTGTTCCTAATAAAAAGTGTTTCATTTGTTTACTCCTTAAAATTGGGCTTTAATCTTATCAGCAACTTCGTTGTATTTTGCTTCGTCGTATTTGTCAGCGTTGTTGCGAGTCATGAGCTTCAAACCATCGCCTTCAAAACGAGGGATAAAGTGAATGTGTGAATGCATAACTACTTGGTTAGCAGACTTACCGTTGTTAGTGGTGATGTTCATACCTGTAACGTTAGGGAAGGCCTTCTTGATTGCATTGGCAATTTCAGGAATGTATTGCAAGTATTGTTGTGCATCTTCTTTGGTGTAGTCAAACAAGTTAACGATATGCTTCTTTGGCACCATTAAAGTATGACCTGGGTTTACTTGTGAGATATCCAAGAAAGCCTTAACGTCGTCGTTTTCAAAAACGGTGTAACTAGGAATCTCACCGCGAATAATTTTACAGAATAAACAATCATCTACTAATTTTTCCATAATATATACCTCTTGTGTTTGAACTTTAGTTTCTTATTAAGTTCATGCTATCATACTATATGTAGAAATTCAGTAAAGAAAGATAGGAAAAATGACATTAAAAATTGAACATTTAACTGGAGGCTACACAGGTGTCCCGGTTATTAAAGATATAAATTTAGAAATTAAACCAGGTGAAGCTCTGGGCTTAATTGGTTTAAATGGGGCCGGTAAATCAACCACAATTAAGCATATTTTAGGTTTGCTTAGACCGCAAAAAGGTAAGATCACTTTAAACGACGTAGTTTTGACGCAACAACCAACGAAGTTTAAGCGTGAAGTGGCTTATATTCCTGAAACACCAATTTTGTATCCAGAATTGACATTAAAAGAGCATTTGGAATTGACCATGCTTAGCTACAAATTGGATGAAAAGAAGGCTTGGGAAAGAGCACATGAACTGCTTAAGATGTTTAGACTTGATGACAAGCTGGAATGGTTGCCAATCCACTTTTCAAAAGGGATGCGCCAAAAGGTAATGATCGTTTCTGCTTTTTTAGCAGATACAAGTTTGCTCGTGATCGATGAGCCATTTACAGGACTTGATCCTTTAGCCGTTGCTAACTTAATTGATCTAATTAAAAAGGCAATTGCTAACGGCAAAATGGTGCTCATGACTACTCACGTTTTAGCCGATGCACAACAAGCCATTTCAAATTATGCTGTTTTAAACAACGGTACGATTGAAATTATCGGTAGTTTACAAGACATTCGTGAACACTACGGCTTAAAGCCTGATGATCCATTTGACAAGTTGTACTTGGCTTTGAATAGAGAGGATCATGGCAATGCGTGAGTTAGCTAAAAAGAGATTGAATGAAAATCTCAAGCAATCGGTTAAGTATTTAACGCTTGTTTTCAATGACTTCTTTATTTTGGCTTTGATCTTTTTAGTTGGTGCATTGATGTTCTGGTATGCCGAAGCAATGAAAACTATGCCAACTAATTTGTGGTTTTATAAGCCACTGACAGGATTCATTTTATGGCTGCCTCTTTTAACGGGACGATTCGTTACTTTGATTAAAGAAGCAGATATGCAGTTCCTGTTTACACAAGATGAGCAGATGGATGAATATTTGAAGCCTATGCACAGATATAGCTTGGTTTTACCATTCATTTTAGAAATCTTGCTTGCAGGTATTGTCTTCCCATTCGCTACAGTTAAAGCAGGCATTAGTGTTTGGAACTATATCTTGTTGGTGCTTGCCATGCTCTTTATCAAAGATACGGAACTAGAGATTGAAAAAAGCAATCTATATTTTGGCAAAAAGCTAAGTTTTGGACTAGTTAGTTTAGTTGCCTTGCTTATTGCAATTCTTTCCGCTTATTATCCAATGGTAGGTTTGGCTTTAGGTGTAGTTGGAACTATCTTATTTGCGCCTAACTTTAAGCCATCGTTTGGCGATAAGATGAATAAAAAGTTGCTCTTTGACTGGCGCTATGCTGTAGAAAGCGAAAAGGCTAGAAAAGACCGTGTTTATTCAGTCTTCAGCATGTTTACCGATGTCGAAGAAAAGCAAGTAAGCATCAAGCGAAGAAAGTACTTGGACTTCCTTTTGCCTAAGTCAATTGCTAAAGAAAATCCTAACTTGTTCTTATACAGAAGATCACTACTTAGAAATCCAGAGTATTTGAACTTGCTGGTTAGAATGACCGTCTTCGCAATTTTGATTTCATGGTTAGTGCAAGATTGGCGCTGGGCGCTTGGCTTATCATGCTTGGTGATCTTCTTGACTGTTTACCAATTATTGCCAATGGCAACCGAATTCGACCGTAACTTTATGTATCGTGTTTACCCAATTGAACGTCAAGATCGTGGCAAGGACTTGGTCAAAGTATTAACTTTAGGCTTGCTGATTCAATGGGTATTAATCAGTATTTTCTGGTTATTGTTATTGCCAATTAATGTAAACTTATTTGAAGCAATTGGTATTTTACTCGTGTTTACCGCATTGGTAGTTGCCACTTACTTGCCAAATCGCGTTAGAAAAATGAATCAAAAGAACTTTGGAATTAGATAGGGAATAGAGAAATGAGATTAAGAAATAAACCTTGGGCTGTAAAGCTTGTTAATGATCATCCTGAAAGTGTGTTGCAAAACCCAGATCCTGATAAGAAGATTGATTGGGCTGAACGTTTTGGCAATGATCATCCAATTGAAATTGAAGTAGGATCAGGTAAGGGTCACTTTATTACTACCTTGGCTGAAATGCATCCCGACAAAAACTACGTTGCTTTAGAATTGCAAACTACTGCAGCTGGTATTATCTTGCGAACTAAGCTTGAAAAGGGCTTGGATAACTTACAAATTTTGCGTGGGGATGCGGCCGATATTAACAGCTTTTTTGGCAAGAATACCACTGACGTAATCTACTTGAACTTTAGTGATCCATGGCCAAAGGCTCGTCATGAAAAGCGTCGTTTAACTTATAAGAGCTTTTTAAGTAAGTATGAAGAAGTGTTGAAGCCAGAAGGTCATATCGAATTTAAAACTGATAATTCAGGCTTGTTCGCTTATTCTGTGCAAAGTATGAATAATTACGGAATGTTCTTCGATTTTGTGAGTGTTGATTTACACCATGAAAAGCCAGAAATCGTTGAAAAGAACATTGAAACTGAATATGAGCATAAATTTGCGGCAAAGGGCAATCCGATTTATGCATTGCATGCTCATTTTGAAACCAAGTAGTTTGCAAAAAGCCAGCATTTTTGTATAATACTTGTAAAAAGTAAGAAAGAATAGAGGCATAAAAAATGGAAGAAATTAAAGCATTAACTGAAGACAAGTTACAAGAAATTACTAAATCTGGTCGCGTTGTTTTGGAATTTTCAGCAGCGTGGTGCCCAGACTGCCGCTTCCTTGATCCATTTTTGCCAGAAATTGAAAAGGATTTTTCAGAAGCTAAATTTTACAAAATTGACCGCGACGACTCAATTGACGTCGCAAAAAAATTAATGATTATGGGAATTCCTTCATTTGTTGTCTACCAAGATGGCAAAGAAATTGGTAGACTAGTAAATAAGGACCGTAAAACTAAAGATGAAGTAGAAAAATTTTTGCGATCACTTGACTAAAAGAGGAGATTTAAAAAAGCATGATTACTAGTACTAATAAAGAAGCTTATCCTAACACTTTGATCGTTATCTTGGGTCATGATGAAGGACGCAGCTCATTTGAAGAAAAAGAAGACGTTACTCGCGTAACCAACGATGAAGGTAAGACTATTGGTTATAACTTCTTCAACGTTGATAAGTTGATTGACTTTGACAAATTGCCAAATGGTCCAGTTAAGCTTTCAGATGATGAACTTGAAGCTCTTAACAAGAAGCTTGCTGAAGCAGGCTTTGACGACAAGTTAGCATACGGCAAGCCAACTCTTGTTTACGGCTATGTTAAGACTTGTGAAAAGCACCCTGACTCAGACCACCTTCACGTAACTACTGTTGAAGTTGGTAACGGTGAAGAACACCAAATCGTTTGTGGTGCTCCTAACATTGCTCAAGGTCAAAAGGTTGTTGTTGCACTTCCAGGTACTTTGATGCCGAATGGTCAACAAATTTGGCCAGGTGAATTACGTGGCGTTGATTCATACGGCATGATTTGTTCAGCTAGAGAACTTGGTTTGCCACACGCACCTCAAAAGCGTGGTATCATGGTTGTTCCTGACAACTTTGAAGTTGGTGCAGAATTTGAACCAACTAAGTGTGACGAATTGATCGCTAGTGGTGAAATCACTTTATAATTTGAAAAGGCATTAGGCTGCTAAATAGTAGTCTGATGCTTTTTTTGATACGTTTTTAAAAAAGTACGTTTTGCTAAACCTTTTTGTAAAAGCAACTACAATAAGAGTTGAAGAAGGCGTTTTTTATGACAAAGAAGCAGAAAGCGTATTAGAAGATAAGAATTTAACTGACAGTGAAATCTCACAAGAGTTAATTGATAAAGATAATCCGATCGAAAATGTTAAACCATCTGAAATTGATTTCTTACGTAAAAAGCCAGATCTAGCAACTCAAATTGATGGTGACCTTGCTGGATTATCCAAGGAAGCTAAGGAAGAAGCAGTAGTTACTGCAGCTAAATAATGCTAAACAGAAGATAATTTGATGACATGGTTTAAAAGCCATGTCTTTTTTTAAAAAAACTAGTGTTCTAGTTCTCCTTCTGATATAATTTTTAGTAAAGGAAGGGGGGAACAAATGTGCTAAAAGGAATCAAACTACGCTTATATCCTAATAAAACTCAAAAAGACCAACTCTGGCAAATGTTTGGCAATGATCGTTTTATCTGGAATCAAATGCTGGCCATGATGAATGAGCGCTACAAAAATAACAAAGATTTACCTTTTTTGTCTAAATTTAAGCTAAATTATCTGCTTAAGCCGTTAAAGAAGGAATATCCTTTTTTAAGAAATAGCGATTCTTCCAGCTTGCAAGTAGTTAACGAATTTCTAAATCAAGCTTGGAAGAACTTTTTTGATGATAAGACAGGTAAATTAGGCAAGCCGCGTTTCCATTCACGCAAGTTTTTAAGGCTCTCTTATACTGGTAAATCAATTGTTCAAGTTGCTGGTAAAAGGTACTTGAAGATGCCTAAATTAGGATATATTAAAACCAGTAAAACGGATATTTTGAAAGATACTAAAATCAAGCGCTACACCGTTACGCTTGAGCCAACTGGTAAATATTACTTAAGCTTACAAGTGGAAACTGAACTGGTTGAAGCTTTTAAACCCACTGGCAAAAAAGTCGGTATTGATGTTGGCGTAGCTGATTTGGTCATTTTGTCCAATGGTTTTAAGTGTCCTTCTTTTGATAGTTCATATTATGAAAAGATAGCCAGAAACTGGCAAAAGAAGTATTCACGCAGAAGGCATTTAGCTCAAATGCTTTGCCTGCAAGATAAACAGCGCAAGGTACTCTCCCCTAGAAGCCTAGACAGCTTTTCCAACTGGAAAAAAGCTCAAAAGATTAAAGCGGTCTATCAGGCCAAAGTAGCTGCACAACGCAAGGACTATCTCCATAAGTTAACGACTCATTTGGTCAAACAATATGATGTGATTGTAATTGAGGATTTGAAAGTCAAGAATCTTCAAAAGAATTACTATTTGGCCCAGTCGGTCGCTAATGCTTCCTGGAGCATGTTTAGACAAATGTTAGAGTATAAGTGTGATTGGTATGGCAAAAAGCTGATAGCTGTCGACCCTAAGAACACTTCCAGAATTTGTTCTAAGTGCAGCTATAACAGTGGAGAAAAGCCACTAAATATTCGTGAGTGGACTTGTCCTAAGTGTCAAACCCATCACGATAGAGATATTAATGCGGCAATTAATATCCTAAATAAAGCAAAGCTAAATGGTCGGGAACCGCGCCATGGTAAACAGCTGAGTTCCGTGAGTTAGGTATGACATTAATGTCTGTAATATCCTAAACACTACTCAGTGTTCCCAGAAACCTGGTACTTTAGTGCTAGTGTAGTTCATGACAAAGAAATATGAAAAAGAAGTCAAAGAAGCAGAAAGCGTATTGGAGGATAAGAAGTTAACTGATAGTGAAATCTCACAAGAGTTAATTGACAAAGACCATCCAACTGAAAATGTTAAACCATCTGAGATTGATTTCTTGCGTAAAGAGCCAGATTTAGCAACTCAAATTGATTTTACTTTATTAGGCAACCTTGCTGGATTGTCCAAGGAAGCTAAGGAAGAAGCAGCAGTTGCTGTAGCTAAATAAAGTTAAATAGAAGATATTGTAATAGGTCAATATAGATAAAAGAAGCGTTGAGAAAAAATCTCAACGCTTTTTTTTGCCGTAAATCAAATTCCATCTTGAAATAACTAATCAAGGTATAATGAAACTGTAAAAGTTATTGAAACAAAGCCACAAGGGAGTGGAGAAAATGAAACTCAATAATAAAATTTTATCTAGTGCAGCGGCTGTTTTAGCAGCAGTTTCTTTAGGTTTAATAACTTCTCAAACAGTTAATGCACAAAGCATTACTTTACATAAAGGCTACGATAAAACTGCAACGCCTTATATTAGACAAAAGGGCGAATTTATCCATGCAAATAAGAGTATCAAGATTAAGAATTATAAATTCTATGGTCAACCTACTTTAACTAAAGGTGATAAAGTGGTCTATGCTAGTGCTACAACACCTAGTCTGATTAACTAAGAATCTTATTACTACATCGGCAATGGTGGATATATTAAACAAAATAATGTGTATGTAATGAAGGGTGGTACATATGTACTTACCAGCAATTCATATGTTTACGATAAGAATGGTAAGAGATTAAAGACCTACCGCGGCAAGCGTAATTAAAGCTGGTCGATTAGTACCATATGCTGGTAAAGCTCTAAATAAAGATGGCCAATACTTCTATATACCTAACACCAAGAAACATAATGTTCGTTCACTTAAGAGCTACAAGATTAAGGGCAACTATTACTTCAGAATTGGTAAAAATCAGTACATCAAGGCTAACAATGTAAATGCAATTAATGGTAATGCACTTTACACCAAAGGACCTATCAAGGTTAAGATTGTTGCCGATACACTTGCTTACAATCAAGACTTCCAACAAATCAATAAGCTGTACAAGAAAGGACAAACTGTAACAGCCGATATGGTGGTTCAAACCGGTATGGGAGACTATACTGCTTCTTACTATCGTGTAAAAGGCGGTAAGAATCCAGTTTATATTGATACTGGCTTATATGAAGAAAGCAGTCCAGACGATCCTTATGTTTGGAGTGGTGATAATGGTCCAACGTTAGCTAAACAATATCCTAGCGGCGAAGATGTGTACAACATGCGCTATAGCGTAGCTGACTTCAAGATGGGTCAAACTGCTTTCTACAATGTCAACGGTGAAAAGGTTGATACTAAATTTGACGGTGATGAAATGGCAGTTAACCAAAAACTTTATTTGTGGGATGCCAAGGAAAACAAAGCTGAATTGTACTACCATGTTCAAAACTCATTGGTTTACAAATCAGGTGCAGAAGACGATCGTCAAAATACTGCCTACAGCAATCTCTATGTAAAAGCTAGTGATGTAGCACGCAGTGGTAGAAAACTTAAGACCAGCAACACAGAAGCTGAAGCCAAAGCAAATAGTGCATTAGCAACTGCTAGTGAAAAGACTTCACTTACCAATGCAATTTCTGATGAAAGTACTGTTAAGGCATCCGATAAGTATCGTTTAGACAACTGGGTAAATCGTAGCTTGTACGACCAAGCCATAGAAAATGCGAAGACTGTTGCAGCGGATAAAGATGCAACTAAGGCTGCAGTTAACGAAGCTTTATGGCAAGTTAATTTTGCTAAGAAAAATTTGAAGGGTGCAAAAGTCAAAGTAAAAGACATCAACAACTTAACGCCTCTAGAAGCACAACAAGTCTTGAATTTAATGCGTCAAGCCTACAATAGTGACAAAAATTATCCAATGGTCGAGGTATATCAAAAGTGGGCACACAAGCCAGGCTATTATCCAGCAGAAGGTTGGAAAGGTAACCAAAAGACAAGATATTACTTAATCCCAAGCAGCGGGGCTAAAAAAGTACTTCTAAAGTTCTCTGATTTTGCTACGGAAAAATGAAATAATGTTAGAATAAAAGACGAGTATTTTTAACATTATGGAGAGTTAAATATGTTAGATAAAAACAAACAAATTTGGTTTATTGGTATTAAAGGAACCGGTATGGCTTCCTTAGCACTACTTCTTCACGACTTAGGCTACAACGTTGCCGGTAGTGATATTGAAAAGTACACCTTCACTCAAGTTCCACTTGAAAAAGCTGGTATTGAAGTTAAGGATTTTGACCCAAGCAACATCAAGAGTAACGATGAACAAGTAATCGTTAAGGGTAACGCCTTCAAGGAAGATAACCCAGAAGTTAAGGCATGTCTTGATAAGGGCGTTAAGTGGCAAAGCTACCCAGATACTGTTGAAGAAATCGTGCAAATGCACACTTCAATCGGTATTTCAGGTACTCACGGCAAGACTTCAACCACTAGTCTTTTGTCACACGTTTTAGGTGAAGTTGCACCAACTACTTACTTAATTGGTGACGGTCGTGGTAAGGGTGTTCCAGACTCACGCTTCTTCGTTTACGAAGCTGATGAATACCGTCGTCACTTCTTGGCATATCACCCAGATTACCAAATTATGACTAACATCGACTTTGACCACCCAGACTACTTCAAGGATCAAGACGATTACACCAGCGCATTCCAATCAGCAGCTGATCAAACTAAGAAGGCATTGTTCGTATGGGGCGATGACAAGCGTCTTCAAAGCCTTAAGACTGATATTCCTAAGTACACTTACGGCTTTAACGACACTGATGACTTCCAAGCTACTGACATTAAGAAGTCAACTACTGGTTCTAAGTTCCATGTTTTAGCACATGGCAAAGATCTTGGCGAATTTGAAATTCACTTGTTTGGTGACCACAGCATTTTGAACTCAACTGCTGTTATTGCGGTTGCCTACACTGAAAAGGTACCAATGGATGACATTCGTGATGGTCTTCTTACCTTTAAGGGTGCTAAGCGTAGATTTAGTGAAAAAGACTTTGGCGACATTGCAGTTATTGATGACTATGCTCACCACCCAACTGAAATGCGTGCAACTATCCAAGCTGCTCGTCAAAAGTTCCCAGACAAGAAGTTAGTTGTTGTCTTCCAGCCACACACTTTCTCAAGAACTAAGAAGTACCAAAAGGACTTCGAAGAAATTTTACGTGGTGTAGATAAGGCTTACGTAACTCCAATTTATGCTTCAGCTCGTGAAGCTAATGGTGATATTTCAAGTGAAGACTTGGTTAAGAATATCCCAGGTTCAGAAGTTATCGACTTAAACAATATTGCTGACTTAACTAAGAATAAGAATTCTGTCATCGTATTTATGGGTGCCGGCGATATTCCTAAGTACGAAGATGCTTTTGAAAAGTTGCTTTAATTAAAAAATAGGCACAAAAAATGCTCTCAAAAGAGAGCATTTTTTCTACTCTAAGTAAAGTGTTATCAACGATTTTAGGCAATTTTATTTTGAAATAAGGGCCTAATCGGGAAATGGCTCCTGGAGAAGCCCCAGGTCCTGGTCTTGGATGAACCGACCAACTATCTGAACGACTTCCCGGGAGCCTTTATCGTCGTCAGCCACGACTATGACTTTTTAGGCCGGATCACCAACTGCATCATCGATATCGACTTCGGGACCATCACCCGCTACACTGGGACCTTGAAGCAGGCCATGCGGCAAAAGGAAGCCAACCGGCAGACTTACATGAAGGCCTATGCCAACCAGCAGCGGCAGATTGCCAAGACTGAAGCCTATATTAGAAAAAATAAGGCCGGTACCCGGGCTTGGTTCCCTTGGTGCCAGGGGGCGCCGGCCTATATGGCGGTCAGGAGCCTGCTGGACGGCAATCTGCCGCAAGCCCAGCAGGAAGTTCAGCGGGTGGCGATCGTGACAGCCTCCATTGCCTTAGGGGTCTTGCTGTCGACCATGTTCCAGGAAGCGATGGTCAAGCACTTGCGGCGGATTCATGTCCGGGAAAAGAAAGAATAGGTCCGCAAGCATTCAGGCTTGTATGCTGGCAAAAAAAGTGTTAAACTCAGAGTGTCAACAAATGAAACGCTTACATTTTTTGCAAAGAGGTGTTTTGTCATGTTAGAATTGAAGGACTATGGACCTGCTCCATGTGCTTTGGATTTACGGCAGGCTGCCTTAGAAAATGAAAAGTATCGTGAAACTTTGTGGACCGGGGACCACTTCCAGGTAACCCTGATGTGCATCCCGGCTGGCGGCGGCGACATTGGCTTGGAGATTCACCACGACAATGACCAGTTCATCTACCTGGTGAGCGGGACAGGCCGCGTGCAGCTGGGCAAGGAGAAGGACAAGCTGACCGTGGACAAGATAGTTCACGCTGGGGAAGCTGTCTTTATCCCGGGCAACACTTGGCACAATGTGACCAACGCTGGCGACGAGCCGATGAAGTGCTTCAGCCTTTACGCGCCAGTAAAGCACGCACACGGCACAACTGAGTCGACCAAGGAAGACGCGATTGCCCAAGAAGGGCCACTGGAAGGATCGAACGAATAATTTACTTAAGCACGTGAGTTGTTCACGTGCTTTTTTTGTGCTTATTCAAGGCCATTAAGTTAAGGGATTGCCTTGCCGCGTTTGCTTGCGCAGCTCGATTCCCGAAAAGTGCCCAACTGCCGAAATTTTCCTACATTCGATTGCCCAAAACAAAAAAACGCTCATCTAAATTAGATGAGCGCCCAAATTCAATGATGACATTGGAGCTTATTTCACGCTATAGCTGCTTTCTTCTTGGACGATTGAGTCAGAGACGGTAACTTTCCAGCCCATGCCATTCCGGCGGACCGTGACTTCTTTGTAATAAGGCAGGTTAGCATCGCCTTTGTCCACCTTCTTGCCAGATTTGGCGAAGAGAGCCTGGTTCTTTTTGACTGTCCGCTTGGTTGAGAAGCTGCTGACATAGGTCGTCCCCATGCCGAAATGGCTGTCGGCCTTGACCTGGTTGAGGTAGTACAGGTCGCTGTAGCCGTGCTTAGGCAGGGTCTTATTCAGAACTTCCGTTACCACGCCTTCTTGGGTCGACTTGTAGATCTCGTTTACCGTAAACAATATGGAAAAAAGGACAAAGAGCCACACTGGCGAGGTCAGAATCAGCGTGATGATCTTGTGCTCATGATAGAGCTGCTTGATTGTTTTCATTTTTCTCCCTCCATTATTTACTGAATATTTTACAACGACTTAAAAAAAGCTTTTATTTGGCCGGAAACGAAGTAGGATAGCAGCAGGTGAGGGATGCCAGATGATGGCTCATACCAGTCACAAGATGGTACGATTTGGCTTAAATCAGTTGAATGACATGCTCCCCCGACCAAGGTCGGGGGATTCTTTATAGGCTAGTGCTCACGCACAGCCTACAGCTTCTGAGAACAACCAACTTATTCTTGCAAGCAGGATTGGCCGAAGTCAAGCCTTCTTTTTTACTGGTCCTATCCAGCAAGCTGAACAGCAGTGCAAAAACAGAGGTCAGTCTATTTATCACGGAAGTGCCCCCTCCGACGATTCCGCCAAGCCGCATTGACTGCTGTTTGACGGTACGATTTTTGTTTAGTCTTAATTTGCGAGGTGATTATCTAAATTAAAGTTACCTTGAAATTCATCAGTAGTGCTTTCTTGATCCATACCATATTCGGCATCGTCGCCCCAGTAAATGTATTGTGCGTTTTTACCTTTGGTGCCAGCAATTCTGAAGTAAAGGCCAGCTTCATCACCTTCACCAGTGGTCTTGGTGGCATCTACCTTAACTTTTTGACCAATCTTGAGCAACTTGCTGGTTGACTTAAGCTTATTATTCAAAACATGGATTTTGTTTAAAATAGTGGCGGTAGTAGTACCAGAAGCTTGGTAAAGGGTGTTGCCGTTGACAAAGCCAACATTTGAAGCATAGATATAAGCGCCATTACCTAAGGCGTAGAATGGCTTGCCCTTGATAGTGGTTGTGTTCAAACTTCTCTTTTTAGATCCGCTAAGATTTGAGAAGTAGTAAAATACGTCATTCTTAGTTGTGGCGTGGGTTTTAGCTGGTGTTTTAACTAACATATATTTAGGGATGAGTGACAAACCATTGAAAGTAGTGCGGTGACCGTTTTTATCATAAATGCGAGAGTTGGAACTCAAGATTAAAACATTTTGTCCATCCATTGAGCTAACATTCAAAGATTTGATGTAGCGTTTTTTACCGATGTTAACGTAAGAAGCGGTAGTGTAGTGGTAATTCTTAGAAGTTTTTGCATCTACTTTTTTACCTTGGATCAGGATAGGCTTGCCATAATATTTAAAACTTGAGCCTGATTTAATCGTTGAAGCAACAGTCATCTTCTTGCCATTGACTTTTTGGGTAGTGGTAGTGGCATTGCCTTTGCTGTTGAAGACTTGAACTGTGCCGTTAAAGGATTTCTTGAGAGTAACTTTACCTTTTTGTAATTGCGTAGCTGCTTGAACTGTGTGAACAGGTTGATTGATAATAGCAGCTGCTGGTGCAACACTGATTAATAAAGCTGCTGCGATAGTTGCTAATTTTTTAGTAGTCATATTTTGTCTCCTTTGTAATAATCCCTTAAGTTGATTTTAGCACTTATGAGACTATAAAAATAACCTCGAAACTCAAACGTTTTCGGGGTTATTTGATTTTATTCACTTAAGTACTTAGGATCAATAAATTTATTGATCACGTTGTTAACCTTCTTTGAATTATCGTACTTGCGGATAATGTTCAAGAAGTCTTGTGTAGTTGCTTGCTTCAAGTAGTAAGTTTGATAGTAATCGTGTAAAGCATCGAAGAACTTGGTTTCGCCCATGGCAACCTTTAAAACAGCAGGAAAGTCCATCCCAAGTTCGTAAGCCATGTCTTCAGTGTCAACGCCCTTTGGTGGATTATTAACAGGGTAGTTGATGTAGTTGGCCTTTTTATTCTTATTAATGAATTGGTTAGCATTTTCTTTTAAGATCTTGTTAGCACGCTTGACGTTCTTACGAGTATAGAACTTGCTGTGCATCAGTTTAGCACAGTAGGCCTTACTCTTAGTGTAGGTCAAATCGTAAACGCCATTTTCAAGGAGGTTGGTAAGACCTTCGTCAAGCCAAGGTTCCATGTATTCGTCGCTACCGACAGTGCCGTAGAACCATTGGTGACCAACTTCGTGAGAAACATCTTCAGTTAATTCATTATATCTATCAAGTGGGTGCTTCTTTTGTAAAAAGCCGCTGGCATCGATCATGATCAAGCCAGGATATTCCATCCCACCGGTATCTTTGCCAAGCAAGCCTTCAGTAATATCGATTTCTTTGTAAGGATATTTGCCGATCTTTTTGGTAAAAACGTGGAAACTGTCTTGGGCAGTCATCAAAGCAAGCTTGTTGTATTGCTTGCTGTTTTTGCTTGCAAGGTAGTAGTCGTTGATTCTTACGCCGTTTGCATAAGCGTGGTCAACCTTGAACTTGTTGGAAGCAGCGATTGCGACCTCACGCATGTTGTTGGCGGTAATTGTAGTTTTGCCATTCTTGGTTGTGCTTTGACCAGAAGCGGCAACTTTGTAGCTCTTTGGTGCGAAAAAGCTAACGTGGAAATTGCTTACAGCACTGTTGCGGTTTTCACCAGCATCGTAGTATGGGTGATAATTCCACTTACCGTTGCGATAATCGCTTAAGTATGGGAAACAGAATGACAGGTTATAAACTTTACCGCCGTTGATATTTTGGTAGCCAAAACGATCTTGTCTCTTAGGCACGCCGGTAACTACGTTAACAGTTAAATCAGTAGATTCACCTGTATTTAGACTTTTGTTAACAAATAAATTGCTCTTGTCTTTACCGGTAGTGTAAGAAAGCTTTTGACCATCTGATGAAACGCTTTTAACTGAAGTTGTCGCATTTCTTGTAGCCTTAAAATGCTTGTGGTCGTATTTCAACACGTCGCTAGCAATATTTCTAACCAATAAATTTTTAACAGGTTCATTGCCGTTATTAACAACGTGCATGGTAACTTTTTCTGTTAATTGATTCTTGCGAGTGTTCAACTTCACGGTCATGTTGTAATTTGTTGCCTTGATCGTAGGATCAGCCGCAGCTTGAACTTTTGAGTTGAAGTTAAATAATGCCGCAATGGTTACTGCACTCGACAATAAAAGTGTTGTTCTTCTTTTCATAATTTTCCCTCCAAGAAAAATTTACTCTAATTATTTGGAAATTATCGGCATAAAGTCAATCTATTTTTTGATGATAGGATATAATTTATGTATAAGTGAAAATGAATAGATATAAAGAAAGAAGATAAAGAAAATGGTTAGAAGTATTACACCTCATTTGGTTTATCGCTTGAATGGGATGCACCATGTTGTAGCGCAAGTTGGTGTAGTAAATGGTGATCATGTTTTTGCCTTGCAACTTCTTCACAGTGCACATGATGTGTTGGTTTATAGAAAACATGAAGGTTTAACCAAGAACATCGATTATACTGATCCACACTTAGTAATGATGGGCTTTGGCCACACGCAAACCTGGGTACCAGCTAATGACAAGGATGAATATTTCGTAGGTGCTAAACCAAATTCAGGCAACTGGACTACTCAAATTGCACGAGTAAAGTACCCAAGACTTTTACCAGAAAGATATACTTCAAATACACAACTTCCACGTTTGTCACACTTGAATCACGTAACCGACGTTCCTTATGATGGTCATAATCACTTGCACAGAGTAGAAGCTTCAGTTTCACCAAATGGCAAGTACTTCATGATTGCTTCAATTTGGGATGATGGTTCAGGTCACTTTGGTTTGTTTGACTTAAATGAAGTAAACCAAAAGTTGAATGAAAATGGCACTAAGAACACGCCAATCACTGATTTACATTGCTTGAGTGCTTTCCACATCGACAACTTCGATAATCCAAGTGTTGCTCCAGATGAAGAAATGCCACAAATGATTGATTCAGTTCAAGGCTATGCTATTGATGATGACAAGAATATCTATATTTCTAACCAATTGTCACCAAAGATTAACCATGAAACTGGTGAAGTAACTACTTGGTCACGTAAGATTGTCAAGTTCCCATGGGGTGAAACAAACAGTGATAACTGGCAAGTAGCTATGGTTGATGGTATTGATTTACCAGATCGTTACAGTGAAATGGAAAGTATCCATGTTAATGCCGCAAATGATATTTACTTAACTGTGGCTTACCACCAAAAGTACATTAAGGGTGGAGAATATAAGTTAAGAACTTTGGAAAACCAAATTTTCCATATTACTGATTTGTAGAATAATAAAAATTTAACCAAGTAAAAAAGTGCTGATGTGTCTTTGCTTATGAAGACTATCAGCACTTTTTATTTCATATTAATCAGTAATTCTTTCTTTACCAACAGCACGTTGTTCGGAAGGATTATAACCTAACTCTTCAATTTCTTGTCTTTTTTCTTTGTTATTGATTTGAGGAAGAGTATCCCAAAAGTTAGACTTGTTTTTCTTAATCTTTGAATTTCTGTTAGTTTTCATTGTTGTTTCCTTCATTTTCACTTTCTATAAATATAAGTATACTCTGAAAACCAAACCTATTTTTAGCTATTAAGATCGATTAATTCAAAATAGCAAAAATATATGCAATTTATATGCAAACGATATATAATAGTATCAAATTTAGAAAGGAGTAAAAATTATGGCAGAAAAAACAACAGGACTTTATGTCAGAATGAATCCAGAAAAGAAGGAAAAGGCAGAAGCTATTCTGAAAAAGCTGGGGTTAAATTCAGCTACGGCAATTAACATGTTCTATGATCAGATTATTCTTCATAATGGTATTCCTTTCAGAGTAGAGATTCCAAATGCATGGGATAATTTGGATCAAATGAATAAATATGAATACGCCAAACTGCTTGACGAGCGCCTGAACACATTGACCGGAAGGGAAGATTTACTTGGAGATATCGCCAAGAGGCTTGATGCGGAAAAGAATGAAAAGAAAGACAACTAAGTTTTGAGGTAAAAATTATGATAGCAAGAATTATTATTGGCATTATTGTTGTTTTAGTTATTGTGTATGTTTGTTGTGGTTTTAGAATCGTTCCACAAAATAATGAAGGTTTGGTTGAAACCTTGGGTAAATATTCTAAGACAGTAAAAGCTGGATTTATCTTTGTCTGGCCACTTTTCCAAAGAATTCGCAAAGTTCCATTAGCACTTCAACCACTTGAAATTTCTAAGTACTCAATTATTACCAAAGATAACGCTGAAATTTCTACTAGTTTAACTTTGAACTACTTGGTCACTGATTCATACCGTTACTTCTACAACAACACCGACTCAGTTGAATCAATGGTGCAATTAATCCGTGGTCACTTGCGTGACATTATTGGTCGTATGGATTTGAACGCAGCCCTTGGCTCAACTAAGGAAATTAACGATCAACTTTTCACTGCAACTGGTGACCTGACTGATATCTACGGTATCAAGGTCGTTCGTGTCAACGTTGATGAACTTTTACCAAGTGCTGAAATTCAACGTGCCATGGACAAACAACTTACTGCCGATCGTGAAAAGACTGCCGCAATTGCTAAGGCCGAAGGTGAAGCTCGCACCATTGAAATGACCACTAAGGCTAAGAACGATGCTTTGGTTGCTACTGCTAAGGCCAAAGCTGAGGCAGTTAAGACGCAAGCTGATGCCGACGCTTACCGTGTACAAAAGATGCAAGAAGCCTTGTCAAAGGCTGGCGAAGGTTATTTCAGAAACCAAAGTTTGGACAGCTTTAACCAATTGGCTCAAGGCCCTAACAACTTGATCGTGGTTGGCAAGGATGAAATGACCGACTTGGGTAAGGTTCCTGCTTTGAAAAAGGTGTGGGATGCCAGCGACGATAAGAAAGATGAATAAATAAAAATTAGCTCAATTCTCAAATGAGGATTGAGCTTTTTTCTAAGTAAAGTCAAGTACCATAAGGTATTTGACTTTTATTTTTGAATAAATAAAATATAGTTCGTAAAATATAGCTTTGCAAATCCTTATATAGTGATGTATTGTATTAATATAAAAATAAATAAGAACGATATTATAAGTATTAAGTAATATTGTACGGTATATGAAAGGAACAATCATGCCAACTGACATTGAAATTGCTGATGCAGCCAAAATGCAACCGATCACTGAAATTGCCCAAAAGTTAGGCTTGTCTAGTGATGATATTGAACAATATGGTCACTATAAAGCTAAGATCAACTTGCCTGTTAAGGAAATTGAAGGCAAGAAACACAAATTGATTTTGGTGACAGGTATTAACCCAACTTCTGCTGGTGAAGGAAAATCCACTGTTTTAGTTGGCTTGGGGGATGCACTTAACCAATTAGGCCATCAAACTACCATTGCCATGCGTGAACCATCAATGGGACCAGTCTTTGGGATCAAAGGCGGTGCAACAGGTGGTGGCTATAGCCAAGTTGTCCCAATGGAAGACATTAATTTACACTTCACTGGTGACATGCATGCCTTAACTTCTGCTAACAACACCTTGGCGGCTCTAATCGATAACTACATTATGCGCGACAATGCTTTAGGACTTGATCCACGCAGAATCATTTGGAAGAGAGTCGAAGACGTTAACGATCGTGCTTTAAGAAACGTGGTTACTGGACTCGGTGGCATCATGCAAGGTGTTCCTCGAGAAACCGGCTTTGATATTACCGCTGCTTCAGAAATGATGGCCATTCTTTGCTTATCTGAGAGCTTGCACGATTTAAAGAAGAGAATTGGTCGCATCGTTGTTGGTTATACCTATGACAAGAAGCCTGTTACCGTTGATCAATTGGGCTTCACTGGTGCAATTACACTTTTATTGAAAGATGCTATTAAGCCTAACTTAGTTCAAACTTTGGATCACACTCCTGCTATTGTTCACGGCGGACCATTTGCCAACATTGCTCATGGCTGTAACTCAGTTTTAGCTACTCAAATTGCGCTAAAGACTTCTGATTATACCGTTACTGAATGTGGCTTCGGTGCAGATCTTGGTGCCGAAAAATTCTTGGATATCAAGCGACCAGTCTTAGGCAAAACACCGGATGCTGTCGTGATTGTTGCTACAGCTCGTGCGCTTAAGCTTAATGGCGGAGTAGACAAGAACGATTTAACCGAAGAAAATATTCCTGCCTTGGAAAAGGGAATGGCTAACTTACGCAGACACGTTAAAAACATGCAAAATTATGGTTTGCCAATCGTTGTTGCGATTAACCATTTCACTAGCGACACTGAAGCCGAAATCAAGACTATTCAAGATGCCGTTGCCGAAATGGGCGTAAAAGCTATTGAAGTTGACGCTTGGGCCAAAGGTGGAGAAGGTACGCAAGATTTAGCCAAAGAAGTTGTCGAACTTGCAGATCAACCTGCTGACTTCCATGAATTGTATAAGAGTACTGACTCGATTGAAGATAAATTAACTGCAGTTGCTACCAAGATTTATGGTGCTAAGCGTGTAGTTTTATCTAACAAGGCCAAAAAGCAAATTAAAACTTTTGATAAACAAGGCTGGAACACTTTGCCTGTATGTATTGCTAAAACACAATATTCATTTACTGATGATCAAACCAAGTTAGGTGCCCCAACCGATTTTGACTTCCATATTCGTGATCTTGTTCCTAAGCTTGGTGCAGGATTCATCGTTGCTTTGTCAGGTACCATGATGACCATGCCAGGTTTGGCTAAGCACCCAGCTGCAGAAAACATGGATATTGATGATAATGGTCAAATTACAGGACTATTCTAAAGGAGAAAAAATGGCTGAAGTAAGCGTAATTATGGGTAGTAAGTCAGATTGGTCAACGATGAAGCATGCTTGCGAAATCTTAGATCAATTTGGTGTTAGTTATGATAAGCACGTTATTTCTGCACACAGAATGCCAAAAGAAATGTATGATTTTGCCCAAAATGCTGAGAAAAATGGCACTAAAGTAATTATTGCGGGTGCCGGTATGGCAGCTCATTTGCCTGGCATGACTGCCGCAAATACCGTGATTCCAGTGATTGGTGTTCCCGGTCAAACTAAGGCATTAGGTGGCATGGATTCTCTTTTATCGATTGTTCAAATGCCAACCGGTATCCCTGTAGCTACCACTGCCATTGGTAATGCTGGTGCAAGCAACGCGGCACTTCTTGCACTAGAAATTTTGGGAATTAGTGACGAAAAAATAAGACAGCAATTGAAAGACTATCGCCAAAAGATGCATGATGAAGCAAAAGAAAGCAGTGCGGAACTTGATTGATCCAGATTTTATTGAACAAGGAAAGACTATTGGCATCATTGGAGGCGGACAACTAGGTCAAATGATGGCTTTGTCAGCCAAGTATGGTGGAATGAAAGTCATCACCTTGGATCCAACGCCAGACTGTCCTTGTGGTCAGGTGGCTGACAAGCAGATTGTGGCTGAATATTCAGACGTTAAGGCAATTGAAGAGCTGGCTAAAGAGAGCGACGTATTAACGTATGAATTTGAAAATGTCGACCTTCAAGCTTTAAAGGATGTTGCTGATAAAGTGAAAATTCCTCAGGGGACTAATCTGCTTTATATCACTAAACACCGACTGCGTGAAAAGAACTTCCTGCGTAGTGCCAGTTGTATGACTGCGCCATATTTGCCCGTTAAAAATATGGCGGATCTAAAAGAGGCAATTAAAAAGATCGGCTATAACTGTGTCCTTAAAACCTGTGAAGGTGGCTACGATGGCCACGGCCAAGAAGTTTTAAAGAGCGATGCCGATCTGAAAAATAATGCGCATATCAAAGAAATTTTAGCTACGGGAGACTGCATTCTTGAAGGCTGGGTGCCATTCAAAGTTGAAGCTTCTGTCATGGTCGCAAGAAATGCAAAAGGCGAAGTGACAGTTTTCCCAGTTAGTGAAAACTACAATGCCGATGAAATTTTGCATATTAGTATTGTGCCAGCACGTGTTTCAAAAGAAATTTATGCTAAAGCACAGGCTATTGCTAAGCAAATTGCAGAAGCAATTCATTTGCGCGGTATTTTGGGTGTGGAGCTATTTATTCTGGATAACGGTGATATTTATGTCAATGAACTAGCACCACGTCCGCATAATTCAGGTCACTATTCGATTGAAGCCTGCAATTTTGACCAGTTTGATATCCATGATCGTGCTATTTGCAATTGGCCGTTGCCTAAGATTAAGCTGTTGTCCAAAGTGGTAATGGTGAATGTTTTGGGTCAACATGTAGCCGGCGTAAGAAAAGTCATTCCTGAAAAGAGCAACTGGCATTTTCACTACTATGGCAAGGCCGAAATCCGTCATAATCGTAAAATGGGTCACGTTACAATTCTTACTGACGATATTGAAAAAACGTTGCAAGAAATTAATGACACCCATATTTGGAAAACAAAAGTAAATTAATCTTGTTTAAGCAGAGCTATTAAAGCTCTGCTTTTTATTTATCATTTTCACTAAAACACGAACAATACTTCATGATAGTATTTTTAGTGCTTTATAATATATTGACATTATAAGCGATAGTTGATAATATTGTTAACATAAAAGTGAACAAATCAGTATTCACTCTTCAATAATATTCGTGTTTTTACCAAGGAGAAAAATAAAATGGCAAAGTTGTTGTATACCGGTAAAGTTAAGGAAATGTGGTCTACAGATGACCCAGAAGTTTTACGTGTGGTTTATACAGACCAGGCAACTGCCGGTAACGGCGAAAAGAAGGATGACTTTAAGAACAAAGCCTATTTAAACAACGAAATTTCAACTTTGATTTTTGAATACTTGTCCAAAAACGGAGTTCCAACTCATTTCATCAAGAAAATCTCAGACACTGAAGAATTAGTTAAAAAGTGCGACATGTTCCCACTTGAAGTTGTTACTAGAAATATTGCAGCTGGCCATTTCTCAAGTCGTTATGGCTTGGGCGAAGGTGAAAAATTCGATACGCCAGTCGAAGAACTTTTTTATAAGAGTGATGAACTCGACGACCCAATCATGAACGAATCTGATGCGATTGCATTACATATTGCGACCGCTGAAGAGCAAAAGAAGATCTGGGAATTGTCTCGTCAAGTTAACAAGCTTTTGATTCCGCTTTTTGATAAGGCTGGAATGGAATTAGTCGATTTCAAACTTGAATTTGGTAAAGATGCAGATGGAAATATCATCCTTGCAGATGAATTTTCACCAGATAACTGCCGTCTTTGGGATAAAAAGACCAAGAAGCATATGGATAAAGATGTCTACCGTAGAGACATCGGCGATTTAACCACTGTTTATGAACAAGACTTAGCCCGCATTCAAGAAGCACTTAAGGAGATCTAAATGACTACTGTCCGTATTTACGTAACCTACAAACCTTCAGTTTTTGATCCACAAGGAGCTGCAATCACCGATTCAGTTAATTCCCTTGGTCATGACGAAGTCAAAAAAATCGTTGTTGGTAAGTTCTTCGATGTAACTGTTGATGAAGATGACTTAGATAAAGTTAAGGCTGATGTGAAGGATATCGCTGAAGCGTTATTGGTTAACTTCAACATGGAAACTTACAAGATCAAAGTTTTGGAGGAAAACGCATGAAAATTGCAGTAATCGTTTTTCCAGGTTCTAACTGCGATATCGACATGTACGAAGCTTTTCGCACTGTTTGCAAAGCAGATGTCGAATACGTTTCTTACAAAGAAAAAAGCCTAGATGGCTTTGACGCAGTTGTTTTACCAGGTGGCTTTTCTTACGGCGACTACTTAAGAACTGGTGCAATCGCTCGTTTTTCAAATATCATCCCAGCAGTTAAAAAGATGGCAGATGAAGGAAAGTTAGTATTAGGTGTCTGCAATGGTTTCCAAATTTTAACAGAAATGGGACTTCTACCTGGAGCACTTAAGAAAAACGATAGTCTTCAATTCGTGTGCAAAACCGTAACGCTAGAAGTTGAAAATACACATACGCCATTTACCACCGAATATAAAGACAAGGAACTTATCCGTATTCCAATTGCTCACGGTGAAGGCAGCTATTACGCAGACGAAGATGTGCTTGAAGAATTAGAAAATAATCATCAAGTTGTCTTTAGATATCATGGTGAAAATCCTAACGGTAGTCTTCATGATATTGCTGGTATCTGTAACAAAGAAGGCAATGTCTTGGGCATGATGCCTCACCCTGAAAGAGCCGTTGAAGAAATTCTCGGCGGAACAGATGGATTGCCTTTATTTAAGTCACTTTTGAAAGCAGGAGTTCAAGCATGAAACAAGCGATGACACCAGAAGAAATCAAAGAAAAGAAACCTTACCTTGATTGGAGTTTATCAGAACGTGAATATGACTATATTTGCGATCATTTGCTTCATCGCTTGCCCAACTACACAGAAATCGGCTTGTTCTCCGCAATGTGGAGTGAACACTGTTCTTACAAAAAATCTAAGCCAGTTTTGAAGCTTTTCCCAACCAAGGGCAAGCGCGTTGTTCAAGGTCCAGGTGAAGGTGCTGGTGTAGTTGATATTGATGATGGTCAAGCAGTTGTATTTAAGGCTGAAAGTCACAACCACCCAACTACAGTTGAACCTTACCAAGGGGCAGCCACTGGTGTTGGCGGTATTTTAAGAGATGTTTTCAGTATGGGCGCTCGCCCCGTTGCAATCCTTGATTCTTTGCACTTTGGTGAATTAAAAGATAATCCAACAATGCGCTACAAGATGGAAGAAACCATCAAAGGCGTCGGCGACTACGGCAATTGCATGGGAATTCCTAACTTAGGTGGCGAAACTACATTTGATCCTTGTTACAACGGCAACATTTTATTAAATGCGATGAATGTCGGCATTATGGATATCAAGGATATGGAACACGGGGATGCCACCGGTGTTGGCAATGCCGTAATGTACGTTGGTGCTAAAACCGGTCGTGACGGTATCCACGGTGCTACTTTTGCTTCAGCTGACTTCTCTGAAGAACATGCGACCCAACGTTCAGCCGTTCAAGTCGGTGATCCATTTATGGAAAAGCTTTTGATGGAAGCTTGCTTGGAATTGATTTTGCATCACCGTGAATGGCTTGTTGGTATCCAAGACATGGGTGCAGCCGGAATTGTTTCTTCAAGTGCTGAAATGGCTACTGAAGGCAAATCCGGGATGGATCTTAACCTTAACTTGGTACCTCAACGTGAACCTAACATGTCTGCTTACGAGATTATGCTTAGTGAATCGCAAGAAAGAATGCTCCTTTGTGTAAAGAAGGGCCATGAAGAGGACGTTAAAAAGATCTTCGATGAATTTAATCTTGACGCTGTAACTATTGGTCGCATTACTGATGATGGTAGATACGTGCTTCATCACGATGATCAAGTGGTATGTGATATTCCAGTGGTAACTTTAACTGAAAAAGTCCTTGAAGAAAAAAGCGCAGAAAAGAAACCACAAAGAATCATTGATGCTGAGCAAAGTGAAAATTGGCAACCAAATATTGAAAGTGCCGGTCAAACTTTAAAAGATCTTTTGAACCAGCCAACCATTGCTAACGATCAATTTGTAACGCAACAATATGATTCACAGGTTCGAACGGATACGATTGTAGGCCCTGGTTCAGATAGCGGCGTCTTGCGAGTGCGCCATACTAAGAAGGCAATTGCGATGACTACTGATACTAATGGACGCTTTGTCTATCTTGATCCAAAAGTTGGTGGTCAAAGAACTGTCCTTGAAAGTGCAACAAATATCGTGGCTAGTGGTGCCCAACCTTTAGCAATTACTGACTGTCTTAACTATGGTGACCCTAATGATCCAGAAATTTTCTGGGAATTGCATCAATCTTGTCAAGGGATTGCCGATGCATGTGAAATCTTAGAAACACCGGTTGTTTCAGGAAATGTCTCTCTTTATAACGAAAATAATGGCAAGGCAATTTATCCATCACCAATGATTGGAATGGTTGGTTTAATCAAGGATTATGATCACGTCATTCCAATGCACATGCAAAAAGCAGGCGACAAGATTTATCTCGTTGGTAAAACAGACGATGATTTTGCCGGCTCAGAATTGCAAAAGATGATCACTGGTGAAATTAGCGGATTGCCACATGCGCCAAACTTGCCAGAGATAAAGCAATATCTTTACAAATTGCAAGCATTAATGGCTAACGGCTTAGTCAAAAGTGCCCACGATCTAAGCGAAGGTGGCTTAGGCGTTTCCTTAGCTGAAACACTTTTTGATACAGACTTTGGTGCAAAGGTAAAGCTTGATTTTGATAAAAATCTGCTTTTCAGTGAGACTCCAGGTCGCTTGATCGTTTCAGTTGATCCTGCAAATGCGGCAAAATTTGAACAAGAAATGGGCGATTCCGTTAGTGAAATTGGTCAAGTTACTGCTGATCAGCAATTGAACATTTCGCTGGCCAACGATCAAGTAAATGAAGATGTAGCTGAATTGCAAAAGATTTGGAAGGAGTGCATCCCTTGTTTAATGAAATCAAAAGCCTAAATGAGGAATGTGGCGTCTTCGGTGTTTTCGGCGCTCCTGATGCTAGTCAATTAACATATCTGGGTTTGCATAACCTGCAACACCGCGGACAAGAAGGGGCCGGCATCGTCTCAAGCGATGGTGAGCATTTGTATCAACACCGCGATCGTGGCCTTTTATCCGATGCTTTTGCTGATCCGAATGATTTAAAAAAATTGGTCGGCGACAGTGCCATTGGTCACGTTCGCTACAGTACAACGGGTCGTAATTCGATTCAAAACGTACAACCATTTCTCTTTCATTTTCTAGACGGTGATGTTGCTTTAGCCCACAATGGCAATTTAGTTAATGCCGTGTCTTTACGAAACAAGCTCGAAAAACAAGGTGCGATTTTTCAATCCTCATCTGATACCGAAATCTTGATTCACTTGATTCGTAATCATATCAAAGATGGCTTTATTTCAGCTTTAAAGCAAAGCCTGAATGAAGTTCACGGTGGTTTTGCCTTCCTGCTTTTGCAAAAAGATCGCATGATTGCGGCACTTGATCCTAATGGGATTCGTCCCTTATGTATTGGTAAATTGGACAATGGCGCCTACGTTGTTTCTAGCGAAACTTGTTCACTTGACATCATCGGTGCCAAGTTCGTTCGTGATGTGCAGCCTGGTGAATTAATCATCATTGATCGAGATGGGATGAAAATTGATCATTTTACTAAAAATACGCATTTAGCAATCTGCTCAATGGAATACATCTATTTTGCTCGTCCTGATTCAATCATACATGGTGTGACTGTTCATAATGCTAGAAAAAGAATGGGGCGGCTGCTAGCTCGTGAGGCTCCAGCCGATGTCGACATGGTAATTGGCGTACCAAACTCATCTTTGTCAGCTGCCTCTGGTTACGCCGAAGAATTGGGGTTGCCTTATGAAATGGGTCTGGTTAAAAACCAATACGTTGCCAGAACCTTCATTCAGCCAACTCAAGCCTTGCGTGAAAAGAGTGTTAAGTTAAAACTGTCAGCTGTTCGTGGTGTCGTTGCCGGTAAAAAGATCGCTGTTATTGATGATTCGATCGTAAGAGGCACCACCTCTAAGCAAATTGTCAAAATGTTAAAAGAAGCTGGTGCTAAAGAAGTACACCTTAGAATCGCTAGTCCTCCATTTAGATTTCCATGTTTTTACGGCATTGATATTTCAACTAGAGCCGAATTAATGGCAGCTCATTATTCAGTAGAAGAGATGCGGAAAATTATCGGTGCTGATAGCCTTGGCTTTTTAAGCGTTGATAGCCTGATCAAAGCAATCGATGTGCCTGATCGAGGAGACTCATCGGGTCTGACAGTTGCTTACTTTAATGGCAAATATCCAACAAAATTGGATGACTACGAAGCTGGCTATTTAGCTTCTCTCAATGCTCAAGAACGGCGACAAAGAAAGGATTTATAAAATGAATCGTTATAAAGAAGCAGGTGTTGACGTCACTGCTGGTTACGATTTAGTCAATCGAATTAAGCCGATGGTAGCTGCAACCAAGCGTAAAGGCGTGATGGGCGGCATCGGCAGTTTTGGCGGGATGTTCGACTTAGAAGAATTAGATTATAAGCATCCAGTCCTCGTTTCAGGCACCGATGGCGTTGGTACTAAGTTGATGATTGCGCAAAAGATGCATAAAAACGACACAGTCGGTATCGACTGCGTGGCTATGTGTGTTAACGATGTCTTAGCCCAAGGCGCTGAACCTTTATTTTTCTTAGATTACATTGCATGCGGACATAACGATCCTGAAAAACTAGCTGATGTGGTTAAAGGCGTGGCTGAGGGATGCAAGCAAAGTGAATCTGCCTTAATTGGTGGTGAAACTGCCGAAATGCCTGACATGTATGAACCGCATGAATACGATTTAGCCGGTTTTTCAACAGGGATCGCTGAAAAAGAGGACATATTATCAAGTTCTTTAGCCAAAGCAGGCGATCATTTAATTGCCTTGCCATCAAGTGGCGTTCATTCAAACGGCTTCAGTTTAATTAGAAAAATTTTGTTCAAAGATCACGACGTTTCATTAAGCGACAAACCAGCAGAATTAGCGGGCAAAACCGTAGGCGAAACACTCCTTACGCCAACCAGAATCTATGTCAAAGCAGTTTTGCCACTAGTAAAAAAGCATTTAGTTCACGGCATTGCCCATATTACTGGTGGCGGCTTTATCGAAAACCTGCCTCGAATTTATGGCAATGACTTGCAAGCAGTGGTTAATAAAGGTTCGTGGCCTGTTTTACCAATTTTTGATTATCTGAAAAAACTAGGCGATTTAGATGAACGAGATTGCTACAACACTTTCAATATGGGCGTTGGTTTAGTTTTAGCCGTTCCAGTAGAAAACATTGCTGCAGTCAAAGAACAACTAAATCGCGAGAATGAAAAATTCTACGAAATTGGTCAATTAGTTGCACGCCCCGAAGGGGAAGAAAAGATCGTAATCAAATAGAGGAGAAAAATGAGAGTTGCTATTTTAGCTTCTGGGAATGGAACCAACTTTGAAGCTTTAACTAAACAGTTTCAAGCTGGCGAGATTCCTGGAATTGAAGCTTTAATGTTTTGCAATCATCCGAATGCTCCGGTAATTAAGAGAGCTGAAAGATTAGGCGTGCCATACGAAACTTTTTCCGTTAAAGAATGCGGTGGCAAAGATGCCTATGAAAAGCGTCTGCTAAAAGTTTTGCAAGATTATCAAATTGATTTCATTGTTTTGTCAGGGTATCTCAGAGTGGTTGGTCCCACGATTTTAAACGAATATCCAAATTCAATCATCAACTTGCATCCGGCACTATTGCCTAAATATCCGGGCCTTAATTCAATCGAAAGAGCTTTTGATGATTATAAAAAAGGCAAGATAAAAGAAACTGGCGTCACAGTCCACTTTATTGATGCCCATTTAGATCACGGACCAATCATTGCTCAACAGGCAGTACCAATTTATCCAGATGATACGGTTGATACGCTCGAAGCAAGGGTCCATGAGACAGAACACAAATTATTCCCAGCTACGTTAAGAAAAGTATTAAGTCAAAGAATGGAAAAGGAAGAAAACTAAAAATGAAACGTGCATTAATCAGCGTTAGTGATAAGACCAACTTGGTAGATTTTGCCAAAGGCTTAACCGAAAATGGCTATGAAATTGTTTCTACCGGTGGTACCAAGAAGACTTTAGATGAAGCTGGTATCAAGACAATCAGCGTTGAAGAAGTTACTAATTTCCCTGAGATTTTGGACGGTCGGGTAAAGACTTTGAACCCATATATTCACGGCGGACTTCTTGCTAAAAGAGACGATCCTGAACACATGGCAACTTTGAAAAAATTAAACATTCAGCCAATTGATCTAGTTTGCGTCAACCTTTATCCATTTAAACAAACGATCGAAAAGGCAGATGTTACTAGAGAAGAAGCAATCGAAAATATTGATATCGGTGGACCAAGCCTTTTACGTGCCGCTTCAAAGAACTATCAAGATGTTACTGTTGTAACCGATAAAGCTGACTACGATTTAGTGTTGAAGGAAATCGAAGAAAAGGGCAACACCACGCTTGAAACGAGAGCAAAATTAGCAGCTAAGGTGTTTAGAGCAACTGCCGCTTATGATGCAATTATTGCCAATTACTTAACTAAGCAAGTTGGTCTTGAAGATCCCGAAAAACTGACTTTGACTTATGATCTGAAGGAAAAGATGCGCTATGGTGAAAATTCACACCAAAAGGCGTGGCTTTACGAAGATGCGATTCCAAAGAGTTTCTCGATTTTGCAAGCACATCAATTGCATGGCAAGAAGCTTTCTTACAACAACATCAAGGATGCTGATGAAGCACTCCGCTGCATTCGTGAATTCCAAGATGAACCAACTGTTGTTGCAATGAAGCACATGAACCCATGTGGCATCGGCCGCGGTGACAGTCTTGAAGAAGCTTGGGACAGAGCATATGAAGCTGACTCAGTTTCAATTTTTGGTGGGGTAATCGCTTTAAACAGAAAAGTCGATTTAGCTACTGCTGAAAAGATGCACAAGATTTTCTTGGAAATCATCATTGCACCGGGCTTTGACGACGATGCACTTGCAGTTTTGGAAAAGAAAAAGAATGTCAGATTGCTTGAATTAGACTTTAGTAAGGAAAATGAGAAGACTCGTCCAGAAGTCGTTTCAGTTATGGGCGGTATTTTGCAACAAGAACAAGATACTTTGATTGAAAACACCGATGACTGGAAGGTTGTAACTAAGGCTGAGCCTACTGCAGCCCAACTCAAGACCATGATGTTTGCCTTAAAGGCAGTAAAACATACCAAGTCTAATGCGATTGTGGTTGCAAACGATGAAAGAACTCTTGGCGTAGGCGCAGGTCAACCTAACAGAATTGATTCCGCTAAAATTGCGATTAAACATGCTGGGGATGCCATTGATGACCGCGCAGTCCTTGCATCAGATGCCTTCTTCCCATTCAATGATTGTGTGGAATATGCGGCAAAGCATGGCATTAAGGCGATCGTTCAACCTGGTGGCTCCATTCGCGACAAAGACTCAATCGAGATGGCAGACAAGTACGGCGTTGCAATGGTATTTACAGGTTACCGTCACTTTAGACACTAATTGGTGAAAACGATGAAAGATGATTTAGTTTTATTGGTTGTTGGTTCGGGTGGACGCGAGTTTGCCGTGGCGAAAAAGCTGAAGGAGAGCCCACATGTGAAGACTGTGTATTGTGCGCCGGGCAATGTGGGGATGCAGACGATCGGTGTCGAGACCGTGCCAATTGAAGAAACTGATCTTGATGGCTTGTTGGAATTCGCTAAAAATAAAAAGGTCGATTGGACATTTGTTGGTCCAGAAAATGTCCTTTGTGCTGGCATTACTGACAAGTTTAATGAAGCTGGGCAAAAGATTTTTGGTCCTAACCAAAGAGCAGCACAACTAGAAGGTTCAAAAGATTATGCATTGCGCTTCATGAGCAAATACAATATTCCAACGGCTCGCTATGAAACTTATGCCAGTGCTGAAACTTGTATTGCAGGTTTGAAGAACTTCGATTATCCAGTGGTGATCAAAGAAGATGGTTTAGCTGGTGGTAAAGGTGTAACCATTGCTCAGAACCAAGACGTCGCTGAAGAAACGATCAGAGAAATGTTTGCTGGTGGCCAAACTGCTGTGGTCCTTGAAGAATGTCTAGTTGGTCCGGAATATTCAATGTTTGTGGTTGTTTCTGAAGATCAGTTCACCATTTTGCCAATGGCGCAAGACCATAAGCGAGTTGGCGATGGCGACAAGGGTCCAAATACCGGCGGTATGGGATCATATTCTCCTTTGCCACAACTGAAAAAAGAAGATCGTCAAAGAATGATCGACGAGATCGTGAAGCCAACTATGAATGGATTGGTTCAAGGAAACTATCATTATTGCGGTATTTTGTACATCGGTTTAATGATGACGGAGAATGGTCCAAAGGTCATTGAATATAACGTTCGCTTGGGTGACCCTGAAACTCAAGTTGTCTTACCTCGAATTAAAAATGATTTTGCAGAAGTGATCGATGCAGCGGTAAATCATGAAAAGCTGCCTGAAATTGAAGAAAACGATAGCTCTATCTTAGGCGTGGTTGTTTGCAGCAAAGGCTATCCAACGCATCCGGCACCTAATGTGAAGATCGGCAAGTTGCCTCACGGCACTAATACTTATATCGATTATGCCAACGTGAAAGGTAATTTGGATAATCTGATAGGTGATGGCGGCCGCCTGTTCATGGTGATTTCGGAAGCCGACAATCTAGTCCAGGCGCAGGATAATGTGTATTCTTATTTGAGTAAGCTTGATCTGCCAGATTGCTTCTACCGCCATGATATTGGCAATCGTGCTTTGAGAGATTAGATGTTTAAAGAAAGTCCCAGTTAGGGCTTTTTTGTTTTGGCTTAAATTGGTATAATTAATACGAACACTTGGTCATAGCGATAGGATCGATGATAGATTTTCTCCACGTAAGTGGAGGTTGTTTTAATAAAGAATAGAAAGACGGCTGTGTAGCCGTCTTTTTTGTAATCTATTTAGTTAGGAGGAATCACGTTGGTATTAAGTCAAGAAGCATTAGAAAAAATTATTAGTATGGCACCTGAAGAAAATGATCATTGGGATTTTAAACTCCAATGGTATAAGAAGAATGATCGTAATAATTTACTTTTAGACATTATAAATATGGTGAATACGCCACATCATGATGATTGCTATATTATTATTGGAGTTGATGATGATACCGGAGATATTGTTGGCGTAAAAAGTAATACAGGACGAATGAATAGACAAAATTTGCAGGATTTTTTAAGAAATAAACCCTTTGCACAGAATTTTTATCCATTGACTGATGTAAAAAGATACACAGTGTATAGTCCTACTGAAGGGAAAAATGTGAAAATCGATGTCATTATTATTTTTAATGAAAATAATGTACCAATATATTTGAATGAAGACCTCGAAGGTGAACCCATCTTAGATAAGAATGGAAAATTTGTTAGAAATGAAGATGGTACAAAGAAGAGAAAGCAAAAAATTAAGCAGGGACTAATTTATTCTAGAATTAACGATTCTAATACACCTATTGATAGTTCAACAAATGATGCACAAATGGAATTGTTGTGGAAGAAACGATTAGGATTGGATCTTAATATCTTTGATCGTTTTAAGCATTGCCTAAAAGAAACTAATAATTGGTTTTATACGGAAACGGAGGACAGACCCAAATATATTTATCAAATGAATCCAGATTTTGTGGTAGAGGAAGCAAAAGATAAGCGGGAAGAGTATAGAGCCCATTTCGTTTCTTGGACTCAAACATTAATGAATGTTCAAGTAGATTATAGGTGCATTCAGCTAAAGTATAGAGGGATAGTTATTAAGGAGTATGTAGCAACTGTGATGGATGGTGGAAGGTTTATTGCCTGTGATCCTAAAACCGGTAATATAGGCAATGATAATTTCTTTTATTACTATGTCAAAGATTCCTTACGCTATTTGGTTAATGAGATGATCAAATGTATTAGTTTTCCAAATAAAGCAACTCATAATTGGGAAGGCTATGATCAAATTAAAAAGAATCTAGTTGTATTTGAAAATAGTACTGAGTTGAGTATCCTGAAGAAAAATAAAAATTTACAAAATGAATTAAATCAAAAATATACTCCTAGTGATGGTGACATAACAAAATTATCTCGAAAGATTAATAATAATCGAGAAAGTGATGATAAGTTGTGGAACGATTCAAAAATTATAGCGGAACAATTTTTGATAGAAAAACATAATGCCATGGTAGTAAGCCAACATCTTAAAAGTAATAGCAAATTAGGCTAATGATATTGTTCTTTCGTATAAATTAGGGTTATTAATCAAAAGACACTTGATAAGTGTCTTTTTTAATATGAATTTTGATTCTCGTGTAAACGATATCCATAGATTCGTAATATTCATAATGTATAATTAACTTATATTTGGATATGGAGACTTAAATTATGGCAACATTTGATGAACTAGTTAAACAGGTAAATGATAATCTGACAAAAGAACGTGATCGAGGTACTGCCTTTGAAAAGATGGTAGTAGCTTATCTTAAGAATGAACCAGCTTATAAGCAAAAATTCCAAGATGTTTGGATGCTTAATGAAGTTCCAGCTGAGTATCACATTTCTAAAAAAGATACAGGTGTTGATATTGTAGCTAAAGATTATGATGGTAATCTTACTGCAGTTCAAGCTAAATTCTATAAAGGAAAAGTAAGTAAAGCTGGTATTGATTCTTTCGTTGCGGAAACTGGTAAGAAAGTTTACTCTGCTGGTATGCTAGTCTCATCAACTGATGACTGGAATAGAAATGCTAGAAAAACTTTAGATGATACAACTAAACCATTTACTGTTATTGGTTTAAGCCAACTACGTCATGCTGATTTTGATTGGCAAAAGTTTTCGTTTGCTAAGGAAAATACTAATCTTTCTAAAAAGAAACCTAAGAAATTAAGACCATATCAAGAAACAGCAATTAATAATTCTTTGAAGTACTTTAAAGAATATGATCGTGGAAAGTTAATCATGGCACCCGGAACAGGTAAAACCTTTACTAGTTTGAAGATTGCTGAAGCTTTAATGCGCGATCAAAAGAAGAAGCAATTTAATGTATTATATCTTGTTCCAAGTATTCAATTATTATCACAGACTCTATTTAGTTGGAACTCGGATATTTCTGATGATATTCACATGACTTCGCTTTCTGTTGTTTCAGATACTAAGGCTAATAAACAAAAAGATAAGAATGATGATGATTTAGGTGCAAGAGAGATAGGGTTCGAACCTACTACTAATGTTCAAGATTTAGTAGATCACTACAAGTTAATTGAAGAACATAATTTACCTAATGATATGCGAGTAGTATTTTCTACTTACCAATCTATTGATGTAATTAAGCAAGCTCAAAAAGATGGTTATCCTGAATTTGACTTAATTATTGCGGATGAAGCTCATAGAACTACTGGTGCGATCGCTGAAAAAGAAGGAGACACTACTTTTACTGAAGTTCACTCAAATACTAATGTAAAAGGTAAGTTGAGATTATATCAAACAGCTACTCCTAAGATTTATGATCAAAATGCTAAGAAAAAGGCAAAAGAAAACAGTATCGTTGTTTCTTCAATGGATGATAAATCTATTTATGGGGATGAAATTTTTAGATTAGGCTTTGGGGATGCAGTAGCTCAAGGCTATTTGACCGACTATAAAGTTTCTGTTTTAGCTGTTAGTGAATCTTACATTAACAAAGACATGCAAAAAATCATGTCAGCTGATAATCAGTTAAAAGTGGATGATATTGGTAAAATCATTGGTGTTTGGAATGCCATGGTTAAGCGCGATGGTATTACTGGGGAAATTGATGGTGCACCAATGAAACGTGCCATTGCATTTACTGATACTATTAAGCATTCAAAAATAATTTCTAATGAATTTAATCAAGTAGTTAATGACTATCTAGACTCAGATACAGATGATAATAGTATATCTGAGAACAGTTATCATGTTGATGTGCATCACGTTGATGGTGGTCTTAATGCACTGGAGAAGGAAAATGAAATTGATTGGTTAGGGAACGATGATATTGAAGACAATCATGCTCGTATTTTGTCAAATGTACGTTTCTTAACTGAAGGTATTGATGTGCCAAATTTGGATGCAATTATTTTCTTCAGTCCTAAAAAATCACAAGTTGATATTGTTCAAGCCGTTGGTCGTATCATGCGTAGAGCAGAAAATAAGGAATACGGCTATATTATTCTGCCAATTGTAGTAGCTGATGGTGTAGATCCTAATGTTGCTTTAGACAATGATAAAAAATATAAACAAGTATGGCAGGTACTTAATGCTTTACGTTCAACTGATGAACGTTTTGACGCAGAGGTTAATACACTTGATTTAAATAAAAAGAAATCAGATCGAGTTGACATTATTGGTGTAGATGGTAGTCCAAAAGAGCCTGTTCCAGAAGATGCTTATAAAAAAGAAGAACATGGAGCAGAACAGCTAGAACTTCCATTGCATTGGAAAGAAATGCGTAATGCATTTTATGGCAAAGTAGTACAACACGTTGGTGATAGAAGATATCTTGAAGACTGGTCCAAAGATGTAGCTGACATTGCTAAAATGTACGTCCGTAGAATTAATGATTTGATTGATAGTAATCAAGGTGCAAAGTTAGCATTTGATAAATTCCTTAAATCATTGCGTTACAACATTAATGACTCAATTTATCAAGAACAAGCAGTAGAAATGCTTGCTCAACACTTAATTACAGAGCCTGTATTTAATGCTCTATTTAGTGATTATGACTTTGTAAGAAATAATGCTGTTTCTAAGTCTATGAATGATATTATTTCTGCTTTTAAAGTCTTTGGCTTTGCAAAGGAACAGAAACAACTAAAACCATTCTATGATTCCGTTAAATTACGTGCTTCTGGTATCGATAATATTCAAGGTAAACAGACATTTATTATCCAGTTGTACAATAATTTCTTTAAGACGGCATTTCCACGAGTAACTGAATCAATGGGGATTGTGTTTACTCCAGTTGAAGTAGTAGATTTTATTATCCATTCTGTTGATTGGGCTTTAAATAAATATTTTGATAAGTCATTAGCAAGTAAGAATGTGCATATTCTTGATCCATTTACTGGTACAGGTACATTTATTACTCGGACTCTATATTATTTAAAGCAGCAAATGGATGAAGGTAAAATTACTTATGATGATATTTTAAGTAAGTACATGCATGAATTACATGCAAATGAGATTGTACTTTTAAGTTACTATATTGCTGCTATTAATATCGAAGCAGTGTTTGATGAAGTTAATGGACCTGATCGTGGATATAAACCATTTGAAGGAATCGTTCTAACTGATACTTTTGAAAGTACAGAACGTCAGGATACTCTTGATGATGATATGTTTGGAACAAATAATGAAAGATTAAAGAAGCAACAAGAAGTTCCTATTACTGCTATTATTTCTAATCCACCTTATTCAGTTGGACAAAAGAATGCTAATGATAATAATCAGAATATTCATTATCCTAAATTAGAAGAGCAAATTGAAAAGACATATGTGGCGGAAAGTACATCTAATTTAAGTAAAAGTTCATATGATAGCTATATTAAAGCTTTTAGATGGGCAAGTGATAGAATCGGAAAACAAGGTGTAATTGGCTTTGTTACTAATGGAAGCTATTTAGACAGTAATAGTACTGATGGATTAAGAGCATCATTATATAAAGAGTTCAATCATCTATATATTTATAATTTACGTGGTAATCAACGTACTCAAGGGGAGGAATCACGTAAAGAAGGCGGAAAAATATTTGGTTCCGGTAGTAGAGCACCTATAGCAATAAGTATTCTTATTAAGGACAATTCTAATAAGCATGAACTTTTGTACTGGGATATCGGAGATTATTTATCTAGAAAAGAAAAATTAAGTATTATTAAAAAGAACGGTTCCATAGGTAAGATGGACTGGGGGGTTTTAAAGCCTGATCAATATAACGATTGGATTAATTTAAGGGATCCTAATTATCAAAACTATCCATGTATTGCTGGAGAAAAAGATTCCCCATTTTTATCTAATGCAGTTGGTATAAGTACTAACAGAGATATTTGGGTATCAGGTTTTTCAAAAAAAGCTGTTTTAGCTAATACTCAGAAATTAATTAATAACTATAATGTGGAACTAAAGAAAAATGGTGGTAAAGGGAAAAAGTCTGATATGCGAGATCCATCTAAAATAAAGTGGACAAGAGGGCTAGACAATAAATTTAAAAAAGGAGAAAAATTAAGCTTTAATTCTCAGAACATAAGGCTTGAAATGTATAGACCATTTGTTAAAAAATGGCTCATGTATGATAAAGCTGTTGTTGAAATGCCTGGTCAGTATTATGAAAAATGGGGAAATAGTAATTGTGCAATTTATACTACAGGTAGAAGTATAAACCGACCTTTTTCAGCCTTTATAACAAATATATATCCTGATATCCAACTAGAGATGAATGGACAAGGCTTTATTAGGTATAATAATCAAGTTTCCACCGAATTAATTCCGAATAAAGATAATGTAAATGAATTGTTTGCTCAGAAATATAAAATCAAAAAAGAAGATATTTTTCCTTTTATCTATGCATTATTGAATTCGCCTGATTATCAAAAGTACTATGCTAATGATTTAAAGAAGGATTTAGCAAGAATTCCTAATGTAATACCCAAAGAAGAATATATAAAAATTGGAAAAAAGTTAATCAATCTTCATCTAAATTATGAAAAAGTTCCTGTTTATGATAAAGTGACAATCGCTAAAACAGGCAATGATTATAAAGTAACTAAGATGAGAATTGATAAGAAATTCAAAGATAGATCAGTTATTATTTTTAATAATGATATTACTATATCTGATATCCCTAAGAAAGCATATCAATACATAGTAAATGGCAAATCAGCAATTGGATGGATTATTGATCAATATAGAATAAAAGCGGATAAAAAATCGGGTATTGTGGATGATCCTAATGAGTATAGTGATGATCCTAAATATATTTTTAATTTATTATTGCGAATTATTAATGTATCTGTTCAGACAGTTGATTTAATTAATCAGTTGCCTCCTTTAGCAATAGAGAAATAGTACCATGCCGATATTCACTAGATATAGATTAAGTGGCAAAGTAGTCGAATCTCGATTTATAGATTCAGATGAAATTACACAACACAAATATAGTATTCTAGGTCAAAAAGCTAGAATTACTACGAATGATGGTAAAGTCTACGAAGGCTTTGCAGATGAGCCTTATCATACTGGAGAAGGAAACAGCCTAACTTTAATGTGGTATGACACGGATTATAAAACAGGACATCTAAGAAGCAGTAATATGGTTACCATATTTATACCGATAGGCATTGTTGCTAAGATTGAAGCAATCTTATACAGTAATCCACGTTGGGGCCTTCCACCATTTAATGAATTTTTGTTTAGTAGTGAGATAAAGCGTTGTGAGTTTAAACCTGATGATGAGTTGAAACAATTTATTAGAGACTTTAATAAAAAACATCAAAAATAAGATTGATAAATTTCTACTTGTAACTACTATTCTTAGTTGATATCTTTTGATATAATTTTATGAGTAGAAAACAAATGTTTTGTTTAAAATCTTCATTTAACTCGTGAAAAATGTAAATAAATCCTGATAAAAACAGGCCGTTTGCAAAAGCTGCTTTTTTATCTAATCTAAGAGGAATGTAAATATAGCAAACAATGGCTTAAAGTCTTCACGACGTCAATTTTTTATCTAACTCAAGAGAATTACAAATAAATATATTTACAATAAAAAAGGCGATTCCTTAGTGGAAATCGTCCTTTTTTGCGTATACAGAACAATATGGAGTATTTAAAGCTAATTCATATACTAAGTTTAATTTACCAATTATCGTTACTGATCCCGATGAAATAAAAAATATAGATACCTTAACGGTCGGATTTAAGGCTATTAAAAGAACATTATTTAGAAATACAGATAAACAATCTTATTATGTGACTTATAATGTTAAGAATTTACTACAGGATTCACGTTTTAAGAAAGGATATAATAACGAAATAAAAATTTTCATTACTATAAGTGAGATTTTAAATAGTGAAAAACTAGAAGATGCTTTTTTGTATGATGAATTATCTAAGTTAGATATAATTCTGGGAGAGTTGAAGAATAGTGAAATAAGTGATCAAGCATTATCCGATATAGTAAATATGTATAAATACTTAATTGAAAATAAAACTATGCTTTCAGTTGAGGTGAAAAGTTTATTACGTGATATTATGAAAAGATCTACATTGGGTTTTGCCACTGAGAATTCTCAAAAAAGAAAAGACTTAATGCTAGAAATAAAAAAAGACTTTAGTAAAATTTCTGATAGAACTATAACGTCAACTAAATTTTAAGCTAAAAGTTTATATTTGATCTGATATAATAATTAAGAACCTAATTTTAAGATTGTTGTTAAAACAATTTTTAAAATTATGGTCGCATTTATATGAGTGCGTGGATTGAAATCAATATATGCTTTCTGTTATTCCTTTTAAAGCTAATTGTAGGCTAATCAGAAAGGTTAATATTTAAAGGCTCCATAAAAGTGGAGCTTTTTTCTTTTCGATTAAACTTCCTATTAAAAGATTACCCTTGAAACTGGTAAAATAGATAAGTAAGTATAGAGAACAATTTTTATAAAGGGGGAATAAAATGGCAGATAAAAAATTACTTCTAATCGATGGTAACTCTGTAGCTTTCAGAGCCTTTTACGCTCTTTATCGTCAACTAGAATCTTTCAAGAGTCCAGAGGGCCTGCACACTAATGCCATTTATGCTTTTAAGAATATGCTTGATGTCCTTTTGAAGGACGTTGAGCCAACCCATATTTTGGTAGCTTTTGATGCAGGAAAAGTCACTTTTAGAACAAACATGTATGGAGAATATAAAGGCGGACGTATGAAAACTCCAGAAGAGCTTCTCGAGCAAATGCCTTATATTCAAGAAATGCTTCATGACTTGGGTATTAAAACTTATGAATTGAAGAATTACGAAGCAGATGACATTATTGGTACTTTTGTCGATAAAGGTGAGAAGAACGGCTTTACTACTACTGTCGTGACTGGTGACCGTGACTTGACTCAACTAGCTTCTCCAAGCACTACTGTTGAAGTAACCAAATCAGGAGTTTCTCAACTTGAAGCCTACACACCTGAACATATGAAGGAAATTAACGGCGTCACTCCAACTGAATTCATTGATATGAAGGCTTTGATGGGGGATAATTCCGATAATTACCCTGGTGTAACTAAAGTTGGTCCTAAGACTGCATCACGTTTGATTCAAAAATACGGTTCCGTTGAAGGGATTTACGATCATATCGACGAAATGAAGAAGTCCAAGCTGAAAGAAAACTTGATCAACGATAAGGACAAAGCATTTTTAGCTAAAAAGTTAGCAACTATTGACCGTGATTCACCGATAACTCTGGATATTGATGATATAAAACGTCAGCCAGTTGATTATGAAAAGCTGCGTCAATTCTATGAAAAGATGAACTTCCGCAAGTTCTTAGCTGACCTAAATGCTTCAGGTGCTGGTCAAGATAGTACTGAAGTTGAAAAAGTAGAATACATCGTTTTAAACGACGACAACGTTAAGGATGTTAATGCTACTGAAGATGATACCATTGAATTTTACTTGGAAATGCTTGGTGCCAACTATCACCTAGCTCCTTTTGTTGGCTTCAGCTTGAAGATTAACGACAAGATCTACGTTTCAAGAGACGTTGAATTGCTTGAAGAAGATAACCTCAAGCACCTCTTAGAAGACGAAAAGATCAAGAAGAACGTCTTTGACTTAAAGCGGACCATGGTTGGGGCCCATCGTTTAGGCATTCACACTCACGGCCTTGATTACGACATGCTTTTGGCATCCTATTTGATCAATAATGAAAATAACTCTAACGACCTTGGTGAAATTGCTCACCTTTATGGTGATTACTCCGTTAAGACTGACCTCGAAGTTTATGGCAAAGGTAAGAGTGAACACATCCCTGATGACGATGATGAATTATTCAACCACTTAGCTTCCAAGGTCAACGCCATTGAATCACTCAAGAAGACTCTGCTTGAAAAGCTCAAAGACCACGAACAAGATGCCTTGTTTGATACGATCGAAATCCCAACCGCGCGCGTTTTAGCCAGAATGGAAATGAATGGGATGAAGGTCGAAGCAAGTACTTTAATTCAACTGCAAAATGAATTTGCCGTTAAATTGAAGGAACTCGAAGACAAGATTTATGGCCAAGCCGGTGAAAAGTTCAACTTGAACTCACCAAAGCAATTAGGTCACATTTTGTTTGAAAAGCTTGGTTTGCCAGTCATCAAGAAGACCAAGACTGGTTATTCAACTTCAGTTGAAGTACTTGATCAATTGAAGACGCAAAGCCCAATCGTTAGCGAAATTTTGGACTATCGTCAAATTGCCAAGATTCAATCTACCTATGTAAAGGGTCTGCTTGACGTCATTCAACCAGATGGCCGCGTGCACACACGTTACTTGCAGACTTTGACTGCCACTGGTCGTCTTTCCAGTGTGGATCCTAACTTGCAAAATATCCCTACCCGTACCGAAGAAGGAAAGCAAATCAGAAAAGCTTTCGTGCCAAGTGAACCAGACGGCTACATTTTCTCTTGCGACTACTCACAAGTTGAACTTCGTGTTTTAGCTCATGTTTCTGGTGATCAAAACATGCAAGAAGCCTTCAAGACCGGTTATGATATTCACTCACATACCGCGATGAAGATTTTCCACTTGGATTCACCTGATCAAGTAACGCCACTGATGCGTCGTCACGCTAAGGCTGTTAACTTCGGTATCGTTTATGGTATTTCCGATTACGGTTTATCCAAGAACTTAGGCATTTCTAGAAAACGTGCTCAAGAATTTATCGACAACTACTTCGAACAATATCCTCAAATCAAGGATTACATGGATAAGGCTGTGCAAGAAGCGCGTGACAAAGGCTATGCCGAAACAATTATGCACCGTCGCAGATACTTGCCAGATATTCACGCTAAGAAGTACACTGTGCGTGCCTTCGCTGAAAGAACCGCAATCAACTCACCAATCCAAGGCTCAGCTGCCGATATCATCAAGATTGCTATGATCAACATGCAAAAGAAGCTTGATGAATTGCACCTTAAGACCAAGATGGTTGTTCAGGTGCACGACGAATTGATTTTTGATGTGCCAAAAGACGAACTGGAAACAATCAAGAAGATCGTGCCCGAAGTAATGCAATCAGCAGTTAAGCTTGATGTGCCATTAATCGCTGATTCTGGTTGGGGCCACAATTGGTACGATGCAAAGTAGGTGATTAGATGCCTGAAATGCCCGAAGTTGAAACTGTACGAAGAACTTTAACTCCTTTAATTAAAGGAAAGACAATTGAAAAAGTAATTTTGTGGTATCCCAAAATCGTTGCGACCGATCATGACAAGTTTATCAATGAACTGCCAGGCAAAAAGATTATTCGCATTGATCGCTATGCCAAGTATTTGCTTATTCGCTTGAGCGACAATTTGACGATTGTTTCTCACCTGCGCATGGAAGGAAAGTATCACTTAACTACGCCGGAAGCGCCAAAAGATAAGCATGATCATGTGGAATTTATTTTTACCGACGGCACTGCCTTGCGTTATAACGATGTGCGCAAATTTGGCCGTATGCAGCTAGTTTTGACCGGAACCGAGCGACAAACAACTGGCATCGGTAAACTGGGCGTTGAACCCAATACGCCGGAATTTAATGAGCAGTATTTTTTGGGTAGTTTGAAGAGAAAAAAGAAGAACATCAAAAATGTCTTACTCGATCAAACTGTTGTGGCAGGTCTGGGCAATATCTATGTCGATGAAACCTTGTGGCAAAGCAAGATCCATCCCTTGAGTTTGGCTAACAAAATTCCTGCCGATAAAGTAGAAGATCTGCGTAAAAATATTAATGAAACCATCAAAATTGCCATAGAAAAGCGCGGTACAACTGTTCATAGCTATTTGGATGCAAACGGCGAAGTTGGTGGTTACCAAGAAATGCTACAAGTTTACGGTCACGCTGGTGAAGCCTGCCCTAGATGTGGCACGACTTTTGAGAAAATTAAAGTTTCAGGCAGAGGCACTACTTTTTGCCCACATTGTCAGGTGATATACAAATGACATACGTTTTAGCTTTAACTGGCGGGATTGCGACAGGCAAAAGCACCGCGGATCAATTTTTTAAAAAGCAAAATATTCCTATTGTCGACTGTGACGAAATAGCGCATGATTTAATGAAGCCAAAAAATGCTTCTTGGCAAGCAATTAAGGATAATTTTGGCGAAGAATATTTGAATGATGACCAAACGATTAACCGTAAAAAGCTCGGTCAATTAGTTTTTAGTAATAAAAGTGCGCTAAATAGACTAAATCAGTTGACTCATCCTCTAATTTTCGATAAAACAATACAAAAGATAACATCATATCAAAATGAAGATATGGTTATCCTTGATGCACCAGTTTATTTTGAATCTGGCTTAGATAAGAAGCATATTGCCAATAGTGTGTTGGTAATTACTTTGCCAGAATCTATTCAAATAGAGCGATTAAAACAAAGAAATAATTTAACTGATAAAGAAGCCAGAATGCGGATTAATAGCCAAATGCCGTTGTCTAAAAAAACACAATTGGCTGATTTTGTAATTGAAAATACTGGTACAATAAAAGAACTAGAAAGTAAACTAGAACAATTATTAAATAAAATCAAAAAAGAGGGATAGCTATGGAATGTCCAAATTGTCATCAAAATGCCTCCCGCGTTATTGATTCACGTCCTAGTGATGAAAACCGGGCAATTAGAAGACGTCGAGAATGTGAAAACTGTGGTTTCCGTTTTACGACCTTTGAGCGTATTGAAACGGCGCCTTTATTAGTAATTAAAAACGATGGAACGCGTGAACCGTTCAGCCGTAAGAAGATTTTGCATGGTGTAATGGCCGCAGGGCAAAAGCGTCCGATTAGTAGCGAACAATTCGAACAATTAGTTGACCATGTCGAAAATAAAGTTAGAAAACAAGGCGTAAGCGAAATTTCATCTAAGAAGATCGGTCAATACGTCATGGATGAATTAGCCGACTTGGACGATGTAGCTTACATTAGATTTGCTTCCATTTATCGTGAATTTAAAGATATGTCTAGCTTCATGAAGACGATGGAAGACATGATGGCCAAAAAGGGAAAGGGTAATTAGAAATGTTTGAGACATCTGATCCCAAGCATCTATATTATGTAGCCAATCGAGTTACGCTTTTTCCTGAAGACGAGCAAATATTGATCAAATTGTATCAGCCATTAGTTGGTGCTGTTGCGGTGGCTTTATATCAGACTTTAATCAGTGATTATGATCCATACGGCATTATTTCTGATTCTAAGGGTATTTATTCGCTGCAAGAACAACTGGATTGTAGCTTAAAGACGATGTTTACCTCGCTTCATAAATTAGAGGCCGTGGGGTTAGTTCAAACATTTTTGTCCGATAATGTTTTTAATAACGTCATCGTGTTTAAATTGCTTAAAGTGCCTAGTGCTGATAAGTTTTTCGCTACGCCGCTACTAGCGAGTTTGCTTAAGGAAAAAGTTGGCGAAGAAACCTTTCATGAATTAAGCCACAAGTTCGCTAAAGAAGCTAAGTTGCGGGAAAAGCCTATTAAGAATGCGCGCGATGTTTCGGCTAATTTCTTTGATATGTTCCGTTTGCCGGGGGATGAAGCAATCACTCCATCCAGCGATGTAATTGAGGCCGCCAAAGAAAACAAAGTTCATGAAGAAGAGGTGGCCCAAGTTAACGACAGGGATGCAATCGATTGGGACTTTATCAAAGAGCAATATGAGGTTTATCAAATTCCAGCTAGTGAAGTTGATAATAAGAAGAATCAAATTCGCTCTTTGATGCAGACGTATGGCTTGTCCGAAAAAGAATTCGTGGATGAGAGTTTGCCATGCCTTCATGGTTCGTATGAATTGAACATGCGCGACATTAGCAATACTTTAGCTGAGAACTACAAACGGATTAACACTAGAGAACACGTGCAAAAGCAGGTAAATGAAGGCCGTAAAAAGGCTTTGGCTGCGATTAAGGGCTTGGACGACAACGATAAGAAGTTGCTCAAGGAAGCCAATGAAAGCTCACCCGCTGAGTTTTTGTATAAGATAAAAACAGAAAAGGGCGGTATTGCCAGTGCAGGCGAGCGGCAGATTATCAATAATTTGCACACCCAGTATGGTTTGCCAGAAGATTTGATCAATATTCTGACCTATACTTGTTTGACTTACGATACTGTAGTGAACTCAAACTTGGCCTACAAGATCGCTAACGACTGGCTCCAACATGGCGTTGCAACCGCGGTTCAGGCTTTGCAGTACGTGAAGAAACGTCGCGATAGTTTTGGCAATGGCAATAATAGAAGATCTAGAAGAAACTATAACTATCAAAATAAGCGCGTAGAAAAAGGCACCGATTGGAGCAAGAAGAAGGTTGATACCAATTCCGGTATTTCTACTGCGCAATTGAAGAATTTGTTTAAAGATTTGAACAATAAATAAGAAAGCAGGTGAATAAATGGAACCGATAGGCAATGTGATCAAGCAAATTGTTAAACAGCGCAATTTAGGCGATGAAAAGACTTTGGAGAATCAAGCCTTGCATGATCCTGATGTGCAAGCTTTTCTTAAGCAAAATGCGGATAAAATCGATCAAAAGATGATTCGCAATAGCATGTCGAATCTGTACGAATTTTATTCACAAAAAACGCATCCCAACAAGGTGATGGCCGGTTATGCACCGCAGCTATTTTTAAACGGCAAGGTAATCGACATTCGCTATGCACCGACAAGAGCTAAGATCGCACAAGACCGTAAAAAGGCAGCGCAAAGACGGCTGCAGCTCATTGATTTGCCTGCTCGTTTGCATGACGTTAGTTTAAGTGAAATTGACGTTACAGACGATCGGAACAATGTTCTTGCTTTAATTTATGATTTCTTGAAGAAGTATAAAAAAGACCCGCACCAAAAGGGACTATATCTTTCAGGTGATTTCGGCGTTGGTAAGACCTATATTTTGGCAGGACTTGCTAATTATGTCGTTACCAACATGAATAAAAACGTCATTTTCTTGCACGTGCCAACATTTATTGCCGGCCTTGCTAGTCACTTTGACGATAATAGCCGAATTAGCTTGCAAGAAGAAATCCGTAGATTATCCGAATGCGATTTGCTTATTCTGGATGATATTGGGGCCGAAAGTCTCAGCCAATGGTCACGTGATGACGTCTTAGGCGTAATTTTGCAGGCAAGAATGGATAATGTTTTGCCAACCTTCTTCTCATCCAATTTAGACATGGAAGCATTGCAGTCACACTTTGAAGAAACGCGTAATGCGACCGACCCAGTTAAGGCGAGAAGACTGATGCAGCGTGTCCGCTTTTTGGCTAAAGAAATTGTGGTGCCAGGACCTGACCGCAGAAATTCTTTGCATTAATTTTTAAAAAGGTCTTGCATCCCCAGCTCGAATGCGTATAATTGAAACTAACTAAACGAGACATGATGAACTTCGCTTCAGAGAGAGGGACCTAGTTCTGGAAGTCCTTCATTAGAGGCTCACCCCAATCGTTTATTCCCAAAGTTAAAATTTTAGGTTGGATACCTTTATCAATCCGAATATAAGAGGTTAGACACACGCTAACCTGAATTTTGGGTGGAACCACGCAATTAACGTCCCAGTGCGATTGAGCACTGGGATTTTTTTTTGGAGGTAATTTTATGAGTTTTTCAGTTACTTTACCAGACGGCTCAAAGAAAGAATTTGACAAAGCCGTTTCAGTTAAAGATGTAGCTTCATCAATCGCAACTTCACTTGGAAAAGCTGCTGTTGGTGCTAAGGTAAATGGCCAAGTTAAGCCACTTGATTACGAAATCGATAGCGACGTTGAAATTGCTATCCTTACTGATAAAGACGAAGAAGGTTTGGATATCTTAAGAGCAACTGCAGCATTTGCACTTGAAGCTGTTGCTAAGAAGAAGTACCCAGAACTTCGTTTAGGTGAACACGTAGCTGACGAAGGTGGCTTCTACGTTGACACTGACAAGAAGGACCAAATCAAGGTTACTGAATTGCCAGAACTTGAAAAGGCTATGGAAAAGCTTGTTAAGAGTGGTCAAGCAATTGAACACGTTGAAATGGACAAGTCAGAACTTGAAGATATCTACAAGGACGACCCATACAAGAGTGAACTTTTGAAGAAGGTTGAAGGCGACAAGGTTGACGCTTACAAGTTAGGCGACTTCGTAGACTTTGGTTTTGACGCATTACTTCCAAACACTGGTAAGATCAAGCACTTCAAGCTTTTGTCAGTAGCTGGTGCTTACTGGTTAGGTAAGTCATCAAACCCAATGCTTCAAAGAATCTTCGGTACTGCATTCTTCAAGGAAGCAGCATTGAAGGATGACTTAAAGCGTCGTGCAGAAATTAAGGAACGCGACCACCGTACTATCGGTCGTGACCTTGACCTCTTCTTCGTAGATCCTAAGGTTGGTGCAGGTCTTCCTTACTGGATGCCAAAGGGTGCTACTATTCGTCGTGTTGTTGAACGTTACATCATCGACCGTGAAGTAGCTGATGGTTACCAACACGTTTACACTCCAGTACTTATGAACCTTGACGCTTACAAGACTTCAGGTCACTGGGCACACTACCGTGATGACATGTTCCCACCAATGGACATGGGTGATGGCGAAATGCTTGAACTTCGTCCAATGAACTGCCCATCACACATCCAAATTTACAAGCACCACATTCGTTCATATCGTGACTTGCCACTTCGTGTTGCTGAACTTGGTATGATGCACAGATACGAAAAATCAGGTGCTTTGTCAGGTCTTCAACGTGTACGTGAAATGACTTTGAACGATGGTCATACCTTTGTAGCTCTTGATCAAGTTCAAGACGAATTTGCTAAGATCTTGAAGTTGATCATGGACGTATACAAGGACTTCGACATTACTGATTACTACTTCAGACTTTCATACCGTGATCCAAAGAACACTGAAAAGTACTTTGCAAACGATGAAATGTGGGAAAGAAGTCAAAAGATGCTTAAGGGTGCTATGGATGACCTTGGCCTTGACTACGTTGAAGCTGAAGGTGAAGCAGCATTCTACGGTCCTAAGCTTGATATCCAAACTAAGACTGCTTTGGGTAACGACGAAACTATGTCAACTATTCAACTTGACTTCATGCTTCCAGAAAGATTTGGCTTAACTTACGTTGGTCAAGATGGTGAAGAACACCGTCCAGTTATGATCCACCGTGGTATTGTTGGTACTATGGAAAGATTCATTGCTTACTTAACTGAAATTTACAAGGGTGCCTTCCCAACTTGGCTTGCTCCAATCCAAGCTGAAATCATCCCAGTTAACAACGACGCTCACGGCGAATACGCCGAAAAGGTTCGTCAAGAACTTGCTAAGCGCGGCTTCAGAGCAGAAGTTGACAACAGAAACGAAAAGATGGGTTACAAGATTCGTGAATCACAAACCCAAAAGGTACCTTACACTTTGGTATTAGGTGACGAAGAAATGAAGAACGGTAGCGTAAACGTACGTCGTTACGGTACTGACGAAGAAATTTCTAAGAGTCTTGACGACTTCATTAACGAAATTGATGCTGATGTTAAGTCATACTCACGTGAAAACTAATTAAATAAATAGTTAATTAAGGCACTTCATGAATATTCATGGAGTGCCTTTTTTACGTCATAATTTTGTAACATTTGTAAAATAAATGTAAAATTCAATGCTTCATCAAGCATTTTTGTGGCATAATATCTGTAAAGATTTCTGTGGAGGATTTAAGATGAAAAAGAAATTTTTATTATTACTTAGTGCATTTTTATTAGTTCTTGGTTTGGCAAGTGTATCATCAAAGACTGATGCTGCAACAATTAAAGCAACCGATTGGGGTGCAAAGAAAGCATTTACTACACCTAAGAAAACTCGTGGTACTTGGTACTACAGGGAAGACAAAAAGGTAAAGAAATTCAAGATTACAGCGTACACTATTGATGGAGTTAAATTATATAAGGACTTAAACGGAAAGACTTCAGATAAATGGGTCAATAAGCTGATTAAGGCTGATAAAAAAGCAAATTATAAATTAGCTGATAAAGTTGGTGAATCAGCATGGGCTTGCCATACAATTAAGTACCATAAGATTACTGGATTTAATGCTGACGGCTGGCTTGCAGGTAGCGGAGATGGGTTTTACTATGTTCCCGTTAAAAAGAATGTTAAAGGAAAGAAAGTCAATGCTTTGCGTGTAGGTGAAGGTGCTGGAAATTATCTTTCATACTATGCTTACAAGAGTAGAAAATTAGTTAAATAAAGTTTAATGAAAAGGAACGAAGTGTATCCATTTCGTTCCTTTTTGTGTTTTAATAGGAAAAATGATAAAGGAGAGTATATATGAAATTAACTATTAAGAAGTTGCCATATCAATTAACAGTTTGTCAATTGAGTGATATTAAAGATTTAAATTTTAAAAATGATTTTTATTTTTTTGCCAAGACTGATGAAGAATTATCTTTAGTCTGCGAAACTAAAAATGCTCCAAGCAAAACGATTAATCGGGAAGATGGTTGGCGTGCATTCAAAATAGAAGGACAATTAGATTTTTCATTAATTGGAATTTTAGCTAAAATTGCGCAATTATTAGCAAATAATGGTATTTCTATTTTTGCTGTGCCAACTTTTAATACTGATTATGTTTTAGTTAAAGATAATAATTTTGATTCAGCTATAAAAATTTTGTCAAAAAATAATTATGAGATTAAATAAGAAAAAATGAGTAGAAGAAACTATTTAAGCCCACAATTTCTTACCAAAATAAGTGATGATGGCACCTTAAATATAGAAAGCTTAATTATTTTAACTTGTGCGATCTTTATTGCAAGTATCGGGTTAAATGTGAATTCAACAGCTATAATTATTGGTGCGATGCTTATTTCACCTTTAATGGGTCCCCTTTTAGCCATCGGTACAGGATTGGCGCTGTATAACACCAATATTTTACGAAAAGGTGCCATTTCTTTATTAGCCGAAATTATTATTAGCTTAATTGCTTCAACCATTTATTTTCATTTTTCTCCGTTGACTTATGCTAGTCAGGAAATTATTGCTCGAACATCACCTACTATTTGGGATGTAATGATTGCCTTTTTTGGTGGTAGTGCAGGTATTATTGGAGCACGGAAAAAAGGTGCAAATAATATTGTTCCTGGTGTAGCGATAGCAACGGCATTGATGCCGCCGCTTTGTACCGTTGGTTATTCAATTGCAGCCGGAAATCTTAAGTATTTCTTAGGTTCAAGTTATCTATTTTTGATTAACTGCGTTTTCATTACCCTTACAGCATTTTTAGGTGTAAAAATCATGAAGTGGCTAAGTCATTCAGCAGGTCAACCTGGACTTAGTTTCTTTCGCAAGCCAACTTTAAAAGAAGTAGGAATAGTCATGGTAGTAATTATTTTGATTATTCCAAGTATCCTTTCAGCCGGTCATATGGTAAATAAGACTTTGGTTGATCAAAATGTGCAAAATTTGGTTGCCAATGAATTGGGCGATGTTAATTTAATCAAGGAAAATGTTGATTCGCAAGAAAAGACTATTAATCTTACTGTGTCGGGTAATAAGATTAGTGCTAAGAAAATTCAAGCGGCCAAAGCTAACTTGGACGAATATAACTTAAAAGGTTATTCCTTGAATATTGTGCAAGTGGCACAAGTAAATCCTAACGCGGAGAATCAATTAGATAGACAAGTAAATAATATTATCAATCAACGTCAACGCGAACAAGAACAAGCAAATGAGAAGAGACAGCAAGAACAGGAAAAGCATAATCAAGAAATTCAAAAATTGTCTCCTGCAATTTCTTCTGTTACTACGGTAAGTGATAATAAAAATAAGCAAATTACTTTGGTGGAGTTAAAGAAAGATATTTCTGCCAAAAAGAAGAAGGCCTTAGTAAAACAAATCAAGAAAAAATATCCAAATATTAACTTAGTAGAGTTTGTGCAAGAAAGCGAGAAAGAATAAGCGTTAAATTATTTCTTAAGTCGTTTCTCTGTTAATATTTTGTAATATACGAATATTAGAATGAACTTGATAGGTTTATTTTAAAGGAGAAATTTTGATGAAAAGTAATGGAATTTTACTCGCACTGGCAATGAGTTCGTTCATGCTGACGACACCTGTTGTGATGTTGCATGAACAATCGAAAACAGTTTTAGCACAAAAGAAAAATGGAAATGCTAAGAAAACTAAGTTAAGTGACAGTCAAATCATTAAAAATTTAGGTGTCAAAAAAGTAGCAAATCCAAGTAATGATGCTCTGACTACCAAATATGCAAATATTGTAAAAGGCCAACAGTATACTTGGGAAAATCCTTATATTAAGGTCAATCCTTATGAAAATTCGCCGCTGACAGCGTTAATGATTTTTCATACTGATCAACCTACCAAAATTAGTTATAGAGTAATTGGAAAAACAGCCAATACTACTATTAAAAATGAAGTTAAAGGTTATCAAACGAATCATCAAGTACCTATCGTAGGTCTATATGCTGGGTATGATAATTCTGTTGAAGTAACAATGACTGATCAATTTGACAATAAACAGACCAAGACAGTTAAGATTAAAACAGCTAATTTACCTAAATGGATTAAAAGTTTTCCAATTAATGTCACTGTTAAAGACAAGACTAAGATGAGCTTAGGCTCAAATGAATTGACTGTTTTAAACAGGACCACTAAGCAAACCTTTGCTGTAGACGGTGATGGAGAAGTACGCTGGTACTATTTACGCTGGAATGAGCATATTTTTGAACAATTGAATAATGGTCATATTCTCTTGTTCAATAAGATTAAATCCGGTGATGAAAAGTATAATATGTTGGTTGAAACTGACTATTTAGGTCGTGTATATCGTCAATTCAGTTTTGATAAAACCTTGGGTGGCAGTTATGCTGGAACCGCTGGCTTATCATTGGTTCACCATGATGTGGCAGAAATGCCCAACGGCAATTGGCTCTTAACTGTTGATGATGGCAGCAAGTATGTAGAAGATACGATTGCTGAACTTAATCCTAATACTGGTAAAATTGTTAAAGTAATTGATTTTAAGAAGATTTTTCCAGAATCAATGTACAAAAAGAGCAAAATCAAAGCCAATGACAATACTAGTAGCGGATTAGGACTAATGGATTGGCTGCATATTAACACCATTGATTATGATGCCAAAACTGGCAATATTTTATTGTCTGCGCGTAACCAAGATATTATTTGGTCAATGAATTATCAAACTAAAAAGATTAACTGGATTTTTACTAGTAAGCCGGCTAAGGAGTGGCCTAGTTCATTCCATAAATATCTGTTGAAGCCAAGCAAGGGGACAAAATATCCAGGTGGTCAACACGGAATTTACTTGTTAAAAGAAACAGGAAGTAAATTAGATATTTTGCTTTATGATAATAATATTGCTGTTACTAACGGTGATAAGAAGCAAAGTGGCAAGTTTTCTGCTGCTACGGAATATCAAATTGATACTAAGAAAAAGACCATTAAACAAGTTTGGAGTTATGGCAAGAATTTAGGTAAACAAAACTTTACCGAAGTTATTGGTTATGCACAACGCTTGAATAATGGTAATACTTTGATTAATTTTGGTTTTAAAAATACGGGTAAAGAAAGCAATATAATTGAAGTTGATGCCTATGGAAATCAAGTCTTTAATTTGACTATTACTAATAGTCCTAAAGATATGACATATGTATATCGTGCATATCGGATGCAATTTTATCCTGATAATTATGTTTTTGATGCAACTAAATAATTGCACATCATGTATTGACGCAGCCGGTTTAAACGCGTATAATACACCTAGTTGAGAACAAGAAGAAGCTCCCGCTTCTCGCCTAAGTTAAATTAACCTCTGGGCTGATCGATATTTTCTGTTGATTAAAGGCGGGTGATACTTATCCCGCCTTTTTCTTGTCCTCGAAATTAACACGGAGGTGAACAGTTATACCAAGAAGTTTAATCTTAAACGATAGAATTCGCGCACGCGAAGTCCGTTTAATTGATGAAGATGGTAAGCAAGTTGGCGTCATGAACAAGATGGAAGCCTTACGTCGCGCAAGCGATGCTGGTCTTGACCTTGTTTTGATTTCACCAAATGCCAAGCCACCTGTAGCACGTATCATGGACTACGGTAAGTACCGCTTCGAACAACAAAAGAAGCTTAAGGAATCCCGTAAGAAGTCCAAGACAGTTAGTGTCAAAGAAATTCGTTTGAGTCCAACAATTGAAGGCAACGACTTCGAAACGAAGTTGAAGCACGTTCGTAAGTTTGTTTCTAAAGAAGGAGCTAAGGTTCGTGTATCAATCCGCTTTAGAGGTCGTGCCATCACTCATAAGGAATTAGGTCAACAAGTACTTGAGAAGATGGCTGAATCAACTTCCGATATTGCTAATGTAATTAGCAAGCCTAAGATGGAAGGTCGTTCAATGTTCTTAATGCTCGCACCTAAGAGTGAAAAGGACAAAAAATAAAAAGTAGTTAATTGGAGGAAATAGAAATATGCCAAAGATGAAAACACACCGCGCTTCTGCTAAGCGTTTTAAGAGAACTGCAAATGGTGGTTTAAAGCGTCACCACGCATTTACTGGCCACCGTTTCCACGGTAAGACTAAGAAGCAACGTCGCCACTTGAGAAAAGCTGCTATGGTTTCAAGCAGTGATATGAAGCGTATCAAGCAAATGGTTGCTCAAATGCACTAGTTATTTGTTCTTGAAAAGACTATAGTAGGAGGAAATTTAAATGCCAAGAGTTAAAGGTGGAATTGTAACACGTAAACGTCGTAAGAAGGTCATGAAGCTTGCCAAGGGTTACCGTGGCGCAAAGCACATGCAATTTAAGGCTGCAAGCACTCAATTATTCGTTTCATACAAGTACGCATTCCGCGACCGTAGAAGACGTAAGAGTGAATTCAGAAAGTTATGGATTGCTCGTATCAACGCAGCTGCAAGACAAAACGACATCTCATATTCTAAGTTAATGCACGGCTTGAAGTTAGCTGGTGTTGACATGAACCGTAAGATGTTAGCTGATATTGCTTACAACGATTCAAAGACTTTTGCACAATTAGCAGAAACTGCTAAGAAGGCATTGAACTAATTAGTTCAAAAATAGAGGCCAGGGAAATTATTCCTGACCTCTATTTTTTTACTATTTTTGAATTAAAGCTCTTAACCTGATTTTTTCATCTGGTGTCGTAAATGCCGCATCAACTGCATTTAGGTAAAGCGTCGTTTCTTCTGCTGGCGTTAAATTGGTTTGTTGCTCGAGTAACTTATATTCATGCGGTAAATTAGTATTTGAAACCGTCATATCGTCAGAATTCAGGGTAACTTTCATCCCTTTATGTAGCAATTTTTTAATCGGATAAGAATCAATCTGATCGAATGCTTTGGTGTTCATGTTGGAAGTTGCGCAGCATTCCAGCACGATTTGCTTTTTAATTAATTCCTGCGTTAACTCTGGGTCCTCAGTGCAACGAATGCCGTGACCAATTCTTTTGGCACCCATGGCCAGGGCTTGGCGAATAGAATCGGGACCGTCTGCTTCACCAGCATGGATTGTATAGGGAACGCCAAGCTTTTTTGCTTGATCAAAGAAGGACTTATATTTGATGTTAGGAATCGGGCCTTCGGCACCGGCTAAGTCAAGGCCGACTACACCTTTGCCCAAAAACTTTTTAGCCAGCTTCACAGTTTCCATGTTCTGTTTTTGATTATCGGCAAAGCGCATCAAACAAAGGATTAAACCAGCATGTAGTTCAGGTAAAGTTTTTTGTTTCTTTTGATCAGCTAAAAACTTATTGAATCCACTAATCACTGCCTCAATCGCATCTTCTTGAGTTAGACCTTTTTTCGTGTGTAGCTGCGGTGCAAAACGGATTTCTGCATAAACCAGACCTTGCTGTTTTAATTCGACAAGCAAATCATAAACAATCGTTTCAAGATCATGTCTTGTCTGCATCAATTTGTTAGGCAAAGCGAATTTTTCTAAAAATTGATCTAAACTTTTACAGCTAGAATCAACAGACAACTCTTGGCGCAGTTCTTCATCTGAAAGAGCAGGCATATTGTGTTCTTTCATTAACTTCTTAACTGTAGCAACGGGGACTGAACCATCTAGGTGAAGGTGTAAATCAATAAACTTTCTCATTTTTCTCCCTTTCTAAATTTTTGATGAAATAGGTTAAATTGTTTAGTATTGTATCACTTTTTGCTAAGAATGAAACAAAAGTTTCTAATACAAACGCATTTTTGATATTATAGAGAGTGATAAAAAATGGAGAATTTATATGTTATTTAGACCAAAATACACAATAAATACTATTTATAATCTGGACCCCCAGAAATTGAATGAGATGGGAATAAAAGCAGTTTTTTCAGACCTAGACAATACGCTTCTTGCTTGGAATAAGTTTGAAACTGCTAAAGAGATGAACAAATTAAACAGGCGATTAGCCAAGGCAAACATTAAGCTGGTCGTAATTTCGAATAATAATGCTCAACGTGTAGGAAAGGTGCTTACCCCTTACCACATTGACTTTGTTTCTGAGGCACGCAAGCCATTACCGTTTGCAATAACACGTAAACGCGAAGAAATGCATTTGCAAAAGGATCAAGTAATGATGGTAGGCGATCAGCTGATTACCGATATGCAGGCTGGAAATTTGGCTGGAGTTGAGACGGTATTGGTTAAGCCACTGGTTGAAACAGATAAGTGGAATACCAGAATTAATCGATTCTTTGAAAAGATCATCTTTTTCTTTCTTGGTTTATCACATCGAGTAACATTTAAGGAGACTTTGCAAAATGGATGAGGAGATTATTTGTATTGGTTGTGGGGCAGTGCTCCAATCCGATGATCCTAAAAAAGCAGGCTACTTGCCTAAGAGCGCATTAGACAAAGCAAGAAATGAAGAAAACGCAGAAGTGTACTGCCAACGTTGCTTCAGATTGCGCCACTATAACGAAATCATGCCAGTTGATTTAAACAACGACGACTTCTTGGCGTTGCTTAATTCACTTTCCGAAAAGAAGGCATTAGTAGTTAACGTGGTCGACTTGTTTGACTTCTCAAATTCGCTTTTGTCTTCATTGAAGCGTTTTGTCGGTGGCAATGATTTTATCTTAGTCGGAAATAAGTTCGATCTGTTCCCTAAGAATTCTAGACAAAGCAAGATTAAGGACTGGATGAGACAAGAAGCTAACCGCATGGGCCTTTATCCTAAAGAAATCTTCTTGGTTTCTGCTAAGAGGAAGGTCAATCTGGAAAGCTTGATTGCTTATATTAATAAACAATCACAAGATAAAGACGTTTATTTTGTAGGTACAACCAACGTTGGTAAGTCTACTTTGATCAACGCAATTATCGACATGATGGGTGATATCCAAAACTTGATTACCACGTCACGTTTTCCTGGTACAACTTTGGATCGAATCGAAATTCCACTTGAAAATGGTCACTTTTTGATCGACACCCCAGGGATCATGACCGATAATCAATTGGCTACTCACTTGAATGCTAAAGATTTGGAATTGATTTCACCAAAGAAACCGCTCAAGCCAGCTACTTATCAGCTGATGCCTGGCAATACCTTATTCTTAGCCGGACTTGGTCGAATCGATTATTTAAAAGGCGAGTCAACTAGTTTTACTGTTTATGTAGCGCGCGATATGTACGTTCACCGCACTAAGACGGCCAACGCTGATGCTTTTTATGAAAAGCATGTTGGTGAATTGCTTGCTCCACCTGCTAAAGATGATAAGTTGCCAGCACTTAAGGGACAAGAATATCGAACTGAATATAAGAGCGATCTGTTATTTGGTGGGATCGGTTTTGTGACCGTTCCAGAGGGATGCGTTGTTAAGACTTACACGCCAGATGGTATTGGTTTAGGAATTCGTCGTGCATTGATTTAGAGGTTTTCGTATGGTAAATCCAAAATGTATTGAAAAAGCACCTGCTACTGAAGTTAAGGCTCAATTAGAACGTGAAGATGGTAAAGGCCGTCAAATCGGCATTATGGGCGGTACTTTTAATCCTGTCCATATTGCTCACTTGGTTGCGGCCGAACAAGCAATGACTAAGTTGCGTTTGGATGAGGTTTGGTTTATGCCAGATAATATTCCACCTCACAAGAATGCACCATTAACATCAGCTAAAGATAGAGCGACGATGTTAGATTTGGCAACTCGTGATAATCCTAAGTTTAGGGTTAAATTGCTTGAATTGTTCCGTGGCGGCGTTTCTTATACTGTAGATACAATGCGCTACTTAAAGGAAAAAGCACCACAGAATAATTACTATTTAATCATGGGAAGCGATCAAGTTAACAGTTTCCATACCTGGAAAGAAGCACCTACTTTGGCTAAAATGGTTACGCTGGTCGGAATTCGTCGCCCTGGCTATCCACAAGATCCGCAATATCCAATGATTTGGGTAGATGCGCCAGATATTCGTTTGAGTTCTACTGCAATTCGTCGCTCCGTGGCTACTGGTACTTCAATTAGATATTTGGTACCAGAACCAGTTAGAAAGTATATTGAAGAAAAGGGGCTTTACCTTGACGAAACTAACATTTAAAAAGACTTATTCACCATTATCTAGTGATGAAATTATTGCTAAAGAAAAAGCTAATATGGACAAAAAGAGATTTAAGCACTGCGTTCGCGTTAGTGAAACTGCCCGTAAATTAGCAAAGTTGAATCACTATGATGAAGATAAGGCAGCACTTGCTGGATTTGTACATGATTATGCCAAACAAGTTCCCGTTGAAGAATACCGCAAGGTAATCAAGGAACAAGATTTTGACAAGGATTTACTTAACTGGAACCGCGCAATTTGGCACGGTATTGTTGGCACATATTTCATTGAACACGATTTAAAAGTCAGAGATCCTGAAATTTTGACCGCAGTGCGTCGTCACACCACAGGTGATACTGAGATGACCATGCTGGACAAAATCGTCTTTATGGCCGACTTTATTGAACCAGGACGTGATTTCCCTGGCGTAGATGAAGCACGCAAAATCACTTATGCCAATATTGATGAAGGTGTCGGCTATCAATTAGCACACACCTTAGAGTTTTTAGTTGAAAAGAGAAAAAGAATTTATCCACGCACTATAGCAGCATATAATGTTTGGAGTACTAAATAATAAAAATAAAGGAGAAAAAATTTGACTAGTCAAGAAATTTTAGATTTTACTACTAAAGCTATTAGCGATCGTCACGGTGAAGATACCGAAGCTTATGATATGCGCGGAATCAGTATTTTAGCGGATTACTACGTAATTACTAGTGCAGGTTCAAACCGTCAACTTCACGCTATTGTTAACTCAATTGTTGATGAAGCTCACCAAAACAACTACACTGATTACCGCATCGAAGGTACTAGAGACTCTAACTGGCTTTTAGTAGACTTAGGCGACGTTGTAGTTAACATCTTTACCAAGGAAGCACGTGAGTTTTACAACCTTGAAAAACTTTGGGCTAATGGTAAGCAAGTTGAATTAAAGGAAGACTAATAAAAATGAGCGTTGTGGGGATTATTTCAGAATTTAATCCTTTCCATAGTGGTCACGAATTTTTATTAAATCAGGCACGCTTAATTGCCCAAAATGATCCTATCGTCATTATTATGTCAGGCAACTACGTTCAGCGTGGCGAAATGGCCATTATGAGCAAGTGGGAGCGCGCCAAAGCCGCTTTGCAATCTGGTGCCGATTTAGTATTTGAAATGCCTTTTTCTACGGCGGTTGAACCAGCTGACCTATTTTCATTAGGTAATATCGAGCAATTATCTAAATTAGGCGTCACAGATTTAGTATTTGGGGTTGAAGATGCTAACTTGAATTTTGCCTATCTTGGTGGCAAGATTGCGGAAATTCCCCAAAATCATATGGACTTTAAGGATTATAGTCAGACCTATTCAACTCAATATAATCAAATGGTAGCTCGAGAAGTAGGCCATGAAATTAATCAACCTAATGCCATTTTGGGTTTAGCTTATTCCGTGGCTAACTATAATCTGGGCTCACCTTTAAAGTTGCATCCCATCAATCGAATCGGTGCAGGCCACGATGATTTATTGCAACGCAGTGGCGTTGTGCAAAGTGCCAGCGCAATTCGTAACTTGCTTTTACACGGAGAAGATACCAGCAACTTGAAGTATTGGATGCCTAAAGCCGAAGCCGCAGTTTTAAGCAAGCAAAAAGTATACCCTAACTGGAACTTATTGTATCCATTTTTGAAATACCGCATTGAATCTTCTTCAGTGGAAGATTTACGTCAAATCTATCAAATGAGTGAAGGACTCGAATACAAGATGAAGCAAGAAATTCACTTGTCGCGTGATTTCACTGAATTCTTGCGCAGAATCAAGTCTAAGCGGTATACTTATTCTCGTTTGCGCCGTCTGAGTTTATACACTCTGTTAAACGTGACGCAAGATGACATGATTGCTAGCTTTAATCATGAATCACTAATGCTTTTGGGCTTTAGTAAAATTGGACGTAATTTTTTAAAAGATAATCGTAAAAATTTCCAAACGGAAATTATTTCTAAGGTTGATAAGAGAAGCGCAAAAGATGGTTCTCTTGCACTTCAAGTTAGGACAGATCGTTTATTTGAACAAATAATGGGAGTTGACCAAAACTTTGGCCGACGTCCAATCGAGGTGTAATATGTTAGAAATTAGTTTTTCTAAAATAGAAAATGCTTCTGAGCCACTTACTCATATCGAACGTGATGTAGAGATGCGCCCAGAATTTTTCAAGCGAAGTAAGGAACTTTTGATTGATGCCAAGAATGTGCATCTATCAGGAGACTTGTTCTATCAAGAACCATTTGTAACCGGCAATTTTCATATCACAGCTGACTTAACAGTTCCATCTAGTAGAAGCTTAAAACCGGTTGATTATCAAGAAGACTTCACTTTTGTAGAAAACTACATTGATCGCAAGCCTACAAAGGAAGAATTAGAGGATAATGACACAATCGTACAAGTAGATAATGATGTTATTGATCTACAAACTGCTGTTGAAGATAATATGTTGCTGAATATTCCAACTACTATTTTGACACCGGAAGAAAAGGAAAAGAATATTTTCCCAGAAGGTAATGGCTGGGAAGTTATCTCTGAATCTGCCTTTGATGAAGGTAAGAAGAATCAAGTTAACCCAGCTTTTGCTAAGCTGAAAGTCTTGCTTGATAATCAAGATGACAAAAACGATAAAAAATAGTAACAAAATTATCGAAACAATCAAAGAATTTTAACTTTGATTGTTTTTTAATCTTGTTTTAGAGCGGTTTTTAAAGTATCCTTTAATTATAAAAACATTTTTTAATTAATTTATTAGTATTAAAAGAATAAATTGATCTATGAGGAACTGAGATAAGATGGCAAAAATTCTGATTATTGAAGATGAAAAAAACTTGGCTCGCTTTGTAGAGCTCGAATTACAACACGAAAATTATGAAACCGTAGTAGAAAACAACGGCCGTAAGGGTTTGGACGATGCCCTTTCCCAAGATTTTGATGCAATTTTACTTGACTTAATGCTTCCAGATTTAAACGGTTTGGAAATTGCTCGTCGTGTACGTCAAGTTAAGACTACTCCTATCATTATGATGACTGCACGTGACTCTGTTATTGACCGTGTATCAGGCCTAGATCACGGTGCTGATGACTATATCGTTAAACCATTTGCAATTGAAGAACTTCTTGCACGTTTACGTGCCGTTTTGCGTCGTGTAAAGATTGAAAAGGATGCTTCTAAGGTAACTGTTGCTAAGCAAAAGATTGTTAAGTTCAAGGACTTGACTATTGAAACTGCTAATAGAATTGTTCACCGCGGTGACGGTAAGGCAATTGATTTAACTAAACGTGAATACAACTTACTCATGACGTTGATTGAAAATAAGAACAACGTTGTTAGTCGTGATCAATTGTTGAACAAGATTTGGGGACCTGAATCAAACATCGAAACTAACGTGGTCGAAGTTTACGTTCGTTACTTGCGTAACAAGATCGATGTACCAGGTCAACCATCTTACATCAAGACAGTACGTGGTACTGGATACATGGTAAGAGATGAAGATGATGATCAAGAATAAAAGAGATAGAGCTAAAGAGACCAAACATTCATCGTTAATTGTGCGATGGGTAAGTATCGTTGCGTTGACGATTACGGTCTCTTTTGTCTTATTTTCAGTTGTGGTTTATCAAATTGTAAGTAAGCAATCGATGGACCAGCAGGAAGAAACTTCCGACAATGTAGTGGTTACGCTTGAGCGGACGTTAAGTTCGATTCCAGATGAGTTGGAGATTTCGAATGTCATTCCGTCGCTATCGCCATCTACAAGGCGAATCTTGAACGGCGGTCCTGCCATTAGCAGCAAAGATACGCGGAACAATGCCTTTAGCGACAACCTGATTTCTTTAATATCCAATCCTGATATTAACGTAGCTGTCTACAATCGGCATAACGAGGTTGTCTTTGCCAATGGTGATACGACGCCAAAGTTTAGTCCTTTTAAGGGTAATCGCAGGGTAGTACAGGTTAAACGAAATAATAAAACGACTTTAGTCACCTACCAAAAGGTGTACTCGTCCGTTAATAATAAATTGACTGGGTATGTGGTTGTCTCAAATAAAATGACGTATTACAACCATTTGATGAGCAACTTGCTGCACTGGATGCTGATTATTTCGCTGATTGCAATTATCTTCTTTGTGGCTATTTCATATGTCTTGGTAGTCAATGTTGTTAGACCGATTAAGACGATGTCTAAAGTGGCTAAGGAAGTTAATGCTGATCCAAATAGTGAGGCCAGAATTAAGCCGCTTAATCGTGACGATGAATTAGCAGAGCTGGCCAGTTCTATCAACCAGATGCTGGATCGGATGCAGAGTTATATTGAACAGCAAAAGCAGTTTGTTGGGGATGTTTCTCACGAATTGCGGACCCCTGTTGCCGTAATTGAAGGACACTTAAACATGCTGGAGCGTTGGGGCAAGGATGATCCGCAAATTTTGGATGAATCAATCAAGGCCTCATTGCAAGAAGCTGATCGAATGAAGCACCTGATCCAAGAAATGCTTGATTTGACTAGAGCTGAACAAATTGATGTGCAATATCCATATGAAATAACTAACGTCAATGAAGTAGTACGGAGAGTTGTTTCTGATTTGGCAATGGTTCACCCTGACTTTAAGATTCAGCTTGATGAGGATGACTTGCCTGATGATACTGAGATTCAAATGTATCACGGTCACCTTGAACAACTATTGGTCATTTTGATCGATAATGGTATTAAATACTCAACGGATCGTAAGCAGATCAATGTTTCTGCCGGTGTAACCAAAAAAGAAGTCAGCATCATGGTGCAAGACTTCGGTGAAGGTATTTCACCAGAAGATCAAAAGAAGATCTTTAATCGCTTCTATAGAGTGGACAAGGCCAGAACCCGTGAAAAAGGCGGTAATGGTTTAGGTTTATCAATCGCTCAAAAATTAGTTGATAGTTATAGGGGCGAAATCAGTGTTGAATCTGTAGAAGGGCAAGGCAGTCAATTTAAGATGGTCTTCCCAGTTCTTTCTAAAAAGCGTGCCGCTGAATTACGAAAGATTGAAGCAGAAAAACATAAAAATGATGTGCCAGATGGCATTTTGAAGTAAAAAAATAGGACCTGGAATTTTCCAGATCCTTTTTTGTATCTTAATTATTTTCTTCTTTGTTGCTTACCCTTGTTGCGGTTACGTAAATCTTGGTGCAATTCTTTCTTAGCTTCGGTATTAGCAGTATTGCTTTCGCCGCTAGGATTGAATAAAGCATCAACCTTTTCTTTGGTAACAACTACTTCAACTGGCTTTTCCTTTAATTCTTCAGCCACGTGTTGCTTAACCTTAGGGGTGAGGACGAAGGTGACGATTAATTGTTGGATAATCATTACCAAGTTACCTGCGGCCCAGTATAAAGCTAACGCACCTGAGAATGACAAACTGAAGAATAAAGTCATAATTGGGTTAACGATCATCATCGATTGCATTGTCTTCTTTTGTTCTTCAGGGATGCCGATCAGTGAGATGTAACCTTGAATAACTGTGAAGACAGTCGCAACGATCGCCAAAACTACTGATTTTTGACTAAGGGAGATGCCAAAGAATGTTGAGTGCGCTAATTGTGGTGAGTAAAATACCGCTTGGTAAATTCCCCACATAATAGGCAACTGAATAATCAAAGGCAAGCATCCCATACCGCCAGTCAAAGAAACTTGGTTCTTTGAATATAGCTCTCTTTGCCAACCTGACAAGGTCATTTGTTGGTCAGGGGTAATTCCCTTATGCTTCATTGCAGTTTGAATGAGCTTCATTTGTGGCTGCAGACGAGCCATTTTTTCTTGTTGGCGTACGCTCTTATTTTGTTGCACAAGCATAAGAGGCATCAAAATAAGACGAACGACAAAGGTAATGATCACGATACCCCAACCAGCGCCATTTTCGCCGCCGATCATGTGGGCAGTTTGGATCATAATGTTTTGCAAGGGACGACCTAACCATTGGTAAACCCAACCGTAGATTCCGCTGTGAGGAGTCACATTAGGGTTATTGGTAGCGCCACATGCACTCAATACAAGAGCAGCGACTACTAAGAGTGCCAATACTCCTGTATATCTCTTAATTTTTTTCATTAAAATAATCACCACTTAGTTTCTATTAAAAAATGTATCTCTAATATAATACATTAAAGCTATGCATTTTTTCCACATTTGAGGCTAATTCTTGGTCAATGTTTTCAATATGAGCAAAACCTGATGCAGATGGCAATTTCTCTATAAAGTGATCAAGCTCGCTAGGTTCGCCTTGGATGTAAATAGTTACGGTGCCGTCTGAATTATTTCTTACTGTGCCGGGGATGCCCATTTTATTGGCCAGCATTTGTGTGCTCCAGCGAAAACCTACGCCTTGAACTAAACCCGAAACAACTAATTTTCTAGTTTCCATAGTAAATGCCTCGTTTTCAATTAATTTATCTTTTTTCTATATACAATTATCCATTATAATGGGGACAGAAGCAAAAAGGAGAGAATTATGCAACAAATTAGTTCAGTTAATAATGCAACAATTAAAAAATTAGCTAAATTAAAGCAAAAGAAATATCGTGATGAAGAAAACCGCTACTTAATTGAAGGGTTTCACTTGTTTGAAGAAGCTGTTAAAGCAGGCAAGAAATATCAATATGTCTTAGGAACAGAAGAAGCTCTTGATCAAGTAAACGAAGACTACGATATTGATTTAGATGGCAAAAACGTCATTTTAATCAATAAAGCAATTGCCCGTCATTTGAGCAGCACTAAGAATTCACAAGAAATCTTCATGGTACTTAAGATCGATCAACCTAAGGAATTTCCATTTAATTATGGTAAATGGGTCTTGCTTGATAATTTAGCTGATCCAGGCAATGTTGGTACGATCATTAGAACTGCCGATGCCGCTGGTTTTGATGGCGTGGTTTTGTCACCAGAAAGTGCTGACTTATACAATCCTAAGACGCAACGCGCTATGCAAGGAAGTCAATTCCACATTGATTTGATTAAGCGCGACTTAGCAGACGTCATCACTGATTTCCAAGATTCTGCGATTCCTGTTTATGCCAGCATGCTTGATAAATCAGCTAAGCAATTGCAAGACTTTGAGAAGGTGCCTCAACTTGCTTTAATTATCGGTAACGAAGCACATGGCGTAAGCGAAACTATTGCTAGTTTAAGCGATGAAAAGTTGTATATTCCAATTAAGGGCAAGGCTGAATCTTTGAATGCGGCAGTAGCTGCCGGCATTATGATTTACCATTTTGTTTAGCACTTGTAATTAGTAAGTAGTTTTTCTATAATAGATAAGAAAATATAATAATATTTTTACTGGAATTATACCAATGAATAGGAGAGTTACTTATGCAAGAAGTTAAAGAAAAAAAGGAGACAACTCCTTGTAAACCGGAAGATTATGAATTGTGTAGTCACTTTATCAATGCCTTTAGAATAATCGGCAAGAAGTGGAACGGCTTAATCATTAGCTCATTATGCGACACAGAGGATATGCGTTTTAAGGATCTAGCTCGCTGCATTGAAGCTTGCTCTGACCGTGTTTTGGTTGAGCGTCTTAAAGAACTTGAGCAAGACGGTATTGTAAAGCGCACTGTTAACAAAGACACAGGTATTATTTCCTATAGCTTGACCGAAAAGGGGGCTGACCTTAAGCCAGTCTTTGATCAAGTTCATGATTGGGCAGATAAGTGGGCCTAGGAGCTTGCAAGAATTCCAAAAAAGAAATATTATATTAGTTAATTACTAAGATCAAGACTAGTAACAATGTTGCTATCTAGACAGAGAGTCTTCTTTAACAAGCTGAAAGAGAAGATAGACAAGCAGTTGTGAATTTCATCTTGGGAGTAGAATCTAACCCATTCCGGTATTTCACCGTTAACGAAAGCTTAAGTGTGGACATACTATGTCCAAACTAGGGTGGTACCGCGAAGCTTCGTCCCTACTGGGACGGAGCTTTTTTGTTTTTGAAAGGAAAGAATTAATGGACTTATTTGATAAGTTGAAAGAGCTCCATGAAGAAGGGCTTAAGCAAATCAACAAAGCAACTGATGAGCAAACGTTAAATAAAGTTAGAGTTGAATTGGTTGGTCGTAAAGGTGAATTAACCAAGATTTTGCACTCAATGCGTGATGTTGCACCAGAGAACAGACGTGAAGTTGGGCAAAAAGTTAATGAATTGCGTGACTTGTTCAACACTCAATTAGATGCCGCAAAAGATGAAATTGTTAAGGCGGTTTTGGCTAAGCGACTTGAAGAAGAAAAGATTGACGTTACTTTGCCAGGTCGTCAAGGTCATTTAGGTTCCAAGCACCCAATCAATATTATTTTAGATGACCTTGAAAGCTACTTCATTGGTATGGGCTACAAGGTTGTCCAAGGTCCAGAAATTGAAACAGACCACTATTGTTTCGAAATGATGAACTTGCCTAAGGATCACCCAGCTCGTGATATGCAAGCTACTTTCTACATTGACGATGAAGACTTGCTTAGAAGTCAAACTTCAGGTGACCAAGCTCGTGTCCTTGAAAAGCATGACTTCTCAAAGGGCCCACTTAAGATGGTTGGTCCTGGTAAGGTTTACCGTCGTGATGATGACGATGCAACTCACTCACACCAATTCATGCAAATGGAAGGCTTGGTTGTCGATAAGAACGTAACCATGAGTGATTTGAAGGGTACTCTTGAAATGATCGCTAAGCACGTCTTCGGTCAAGATAGAGCAACTCGTCTTCGTCCAAGTTACTTCCCATTCACGGAACCATCAGTTGAAATGGACGTATCTTGTTTCAACTGTAACGGCAAGGGTTGTCCTATTTGTAAATACACTGGCTGGATCGAAGTATTAGGTGCCGGTATGGTTCACCCTAATGTTTTGGAAAATGCTGGCGTTGACTCAAATGTTTACGGTGGTTTCGCCTTCGGTGTAGGACTTGATCGTTTTGCAATTTTGAAATACGGCATTGACGACATCCGTGACTTCTACACTAACGATGTTCGTTTCTTAGAGCAATTCCGCAAGGAGGAAAAATAATAGATGTTAGTTTCATATAATTGGTTACAAGATTTTCTTAATTTAGATCAAGAACCTCATGCTTTAGCTGAAAAGATCACTCGTACTGGTGTTGAAATTGCTGACGTTAAGCATCCAGAAGAGGGACTTAAGAAGCTTGTCGTAGGTAAGGTCCTTGATTGTAAGGGCGTTGAAGGTACCCACCTTCACTTGACTCACGTTGATGTTGGCGAAGATAAACCACTTCAAATCGTTTGTGGTGCTCCTAACGTTGATGCAGGCGAATTAGTAATTGTTGCTCTTCACGGTGCTAGAATTGCTGGCAACGAAAAGATCAAGAAGGGCAAGATCCGTGGCATGGAAAGTTACGGTATGATCTGTGGTTTGCAAGAAATTGGTTTTAACGATTCTGTAGTACCAGAAGAATTCGCTGATGGTATTTATGTCTTCCCTGAAGATGCTGACGTAAAGCCAGGTCAAGATGTCTACGAAGCTTTAGGCATGGACGACTACATTTTAGACTTCGATATTACGCCAAACCGTGCTGATACTTTGAGCATGGAAGGCGCAGCTTACGAAGTTGGTGCTATCGTTGATCAAAAGCCTAAGGTCGAAGACGTTGTCTTAAAAGAAGATGGTCCAGACTGGACTGATTCACTTGACGTTAAGGTAGACGAAAAGCTTGCTTCTAAGTTCTACTTACGTAAATTGACTGGTGTTAAGATTCAAGACTCACCACTTTGGATGCAAAGACGCTTGTGGAATGCAGGTATTCGTCCAATTAACAACGTCGTTGACGTAACTAACTATGTCATGCTTTTGACTGGTCAACCAATGCACGCTTACGATGCCAAGGCTTTCGAAAACGGTAAGTTAGAAGTTAGATTGGCTAACAAGGGCGAAAAGCTTACTTTGCTTAACGAAAAAGAAGTTGAACTTGATCCAAAGGATATCGTCATTACAGATGGTGAAAAGCCAGTGATGATGGCTGGCGTAATGGGTGGTTTGAACTCAGAAATTACCTCTGAAACTACTGACGTAATTCTTGAATCCGCAATCTTTGATCCAACTTTGGTTAGAAAAGCTGCTCTTCGTCACGCTAACCGTACTGAAGCTTCAAGTCGTTACGAAAAAGGTACTAACTGGGATGCCACTGAAAAGGCAATCAACATGGCTGCACTTCTGCTTAGAAATGATGCTAGTGCCACTGTTGATGAAGGTATTATCAAGGCTGCCGACACTAAGCGTGAACCAGTTGCAGTTAAGACTACCATTTCTCACATTAACAAGGTTTTAGGTTCAGAAATTAGTCCTGAAGACATGCTTAAGATCTTTGATCGTTTAGGCTTCCCAGTTGATCGTGATGGTGACGATATTACTGTTCATGTTCCTAACAGAAGATGGGACATTTCAATTCCTGCAGACTTAGTTGAAGAAGTTGGTCGTATCTACGGTTACGACAACTTGAAGTCTACTCAACCACTTTTGGCTGAAACTCACGGTGGCTACTCAGAAAAAGAAGAAATGATGCGTCGCATGAAGGCTATTGTTGAAGGACAAGGCTTGATGGAAGCAATTTCTTACTCATTGACTTCACCTGAAAAGGCTACTCGCTACACTAAAGATCCAAAGGACATTGTTAAGGTTCAAATGCCATTGAACTCAAGTCGTTCAGTAATGCGTCAAAACTTGATGGCCGGTTTGGTTGATGCAGCTAGCTACAACTTTGCTAGAAAGCAAACTCAATTGGCATTGTTTGAACAAGGTCGTGTTTACGATCACGATGGTGGCATTTATAACGAACATGAACACCTTGCTGCTTTGTACTCAGGCAATACTTTTGCAGAAAACTGGCAACACTTGACCCAAAAAGTTGATTTCTACTTCGTTAAAGGTCAATTGACTAACTTATTTGATGCAGTTGGCATTGATCCTGAAAAGGTAGTTTACCGTGCCGAAAGTATTGAAGGGATGCACCCAACTAGAACTGCTGGTATCTACATCGATAAGCAATACGTAGGTATGATCGGTATGATTGCTCACGCAGTAACCTTGTCAGACAAGGCACTTCGCAACGCAGAACTTTATGGTTACGAAATCAACCTAGATGTAATCATTCCAATGCTTACTAAGGGCATGACTGCTGTTCCAGCACCTAAGTTCCCAGCAATTGAACGTGACCTTTCACTTTTGGTTGATAAGGAAGTAACAAACCAAGAAGTTGAAAACGTAATTAAGTCAAACGCTGGTAAATACTTGGTTGACCTCAAGGTAATCGATGTTTACGAAGGTAGCCACCTTGCTGCAGGCAAGAAGAGTTTTGCTTACAACTTGACCTTCTTGAACAGAAAGGATACCTTAACTGATGAAGTTGTTAATAACGCAATGGACAAGATTATTGCCGGTTTGGAAAACGATCTTGACATTAAAGTACGTTAGTTTAAGGTTGACTTTACTGGTGTAAACCAATATCATTGATCAATGCAAAGAAAATTTAATTTCTGAGGAGTTAAAAAATATGCCTGAAAAATCTTATCCAATGACTGCTGAAGGTAAAGAAAAACTTCAAGCAGAATTAAAGAATTTAAAGTTAGTTAAACGTCCAGAAGTAATTCAACGTATTAAGGTTGCTCGTTCATTCGGTGACTTGTCAGAAAACTCTGAATACGATGCAGCTAAGGACGAACAAAGTCACGTAGAAGACAGAATCGCACAAGTTGAAGACATGCTTAAGTATGCTCAAGTTGTAGATGCTGACAGTGTTGATCCTAACGAAGTTTCAGTTGGTAAGACTGTTACCTATACTGAAGTTGGTACAGATGATCCAGAAACCTACACTATCGTAGGTAGTGACGAATCTGACCCATTAAACGGCAAGATTTCAAACGATTCACCAATCGCACAAGCTTTGCTTGGCAAGAAGAAGGGTGAAACCGTATCAATTACCACTCCTGGTGGCCAATTTGACGTTGTAATTAACAAGGTTGAAGCTTAATAATCAAAGAGGGGTAGGTAACTACCTCTCTTTTTGCTCTTTATAGAAGAAAGGATTCCTTATGAGAAAAGTAGGTATTATCGGTTTAGGCCACGTTGGTGCAACTGTTGCGTATACTTTGTTTACTCACGGTATCGCTGATGAATTAGTTTTACTTGATAAAAATGAAGACAAAGTAGCAGCTGAATACAATGACTTACACGATACATTAGCAAGAAACAATTACTACGTTCGTGTAACTATGCAAGATTGGCATGAATTAAAAGATGCTGATGTAGTTGTAACTGCTTTTGGTGATATCGCTGCTAGTGTTAAGACCGGCGATCGTTTTGGCGAATTCGAACTTAACGCTAAGAATGCTAAAGAAGTTGGAGAAAAGATCAAGAATTCTGGCTTCAAAGGCGTATTGATTAACATTTCTAACCCATGTGATGCAGTTGCACAAATTTTGCAAGAAACTACTGGCTTATCTAAGAACCAAGTATTTGGTACTGGTACTTTCCTTGATACTGCTAGAATGCAAAGAATTGTTGGCGAAAAGCTTGGTCAAGACCCAAGAAACGTTGAAGGCTGGGTATTAGGCGAACACGGTTCATCACAATTTATCGCTTGGTCAACTGTGCGTGTAAACAACAAGATTGCTATTCAATTGTTTAGTGAAAATGAACAAAAGAAATTGAGCAAGCAACCTAACAAGAACTCATTTGTTGTTGCTAACGGTAAGGGTTACACTAGCTATGCAATTGCTACTTGTGCAACACGTTTGATTCAAGCTGTCTTTTCTGATGCGCGTTTGTTTGCTCCTGTATCTGTTTATAACCCAGAATACAAGACTTACATCGGCTACCCAGCTATTATTGGCCGTGATGGGATTGAACAAGTCGTTGAATTGAAGCTTACTTCAAGTGAACGTGAAAAGCTTCAAGCCGCAGCTGACAAGATTAAGGAACACCTTGATCAATTGAAGAACAAGTAAAAGACAATAAAATCCAAGAACAAAATTTCTGAAAAGAGATTTCGTTCTTTTTTTGTTTAAAAATTAGTGTAAAATTAAATAAAGATTAATTTTTAGACAGGAGGAATTTGATGTCCTTTTACGATTTAGACTTTATTGAAAAAACATTTATTCATTACGCTAAAGAAAATACTAGATCTTATGAAGAAAAGCATGATCAAGTACCAACTTCGATCGGTCAAGTTAAGATGGGCAAGGAGTTGACTAAGCAGCTTCAAGAGATTGGTTTGGATGCCTATTACAATGAAAAAACTGGCTTTGCAATTGGTCATTTGAAGAAAAATGTAACCGATGATGTGACACCAATCGGCTTCTTTTCTCATATTGATACGGCTGATTTTAATGCGGAAAATATTAGGCCACAGGTTCACCGCAATTATGATGGTAAGAGAGTGGTGCTGGATGAAAAAGAAGGTATTTATCTTGATCCGAAAGATTTTCCGGCATTAGCCAGCTGCAAGGGCGAAACTTTGATTACTTCAGATGGACATACTCTACTTGGGACAGATGATAAAGCGGGGATTGTCGGAATCTTGAGCATGCTTAAGTATTTGACTGAACATCCTGACATTGAACACGGTGATATTTATATCGGCTTTGGCCCAGATGAAGAAATCGGTTATGGTGGCCGTCGCTTTGATGCTAAAGATTTCCCAGGAGTAGAGCTCGCTTATACTTTGGAAAATGGTCGACCAGGGGATTTTGAATATGAAACCTTTAATGCTACTGAAGCACAGATTCATATTCGCGGTACTGTGGTTCACCCAGGCGAGGCCTATGGCTTAATGGTGAATGCTACAAGTTTGATGAATGACTTTTTGGATCGTTTGCCTAAAGATGAAGTGCCAGAAAAGTCTAAGGGACACGATGGTTTTATCTTGGTATTAAATGCGGAAGGTTCAGTTGATCATGCTGATATTAGTTTGATCATTAGAGATTTTGATTGGGATAAATTTACTGCGAAAGAGCAATTAATCAAGGATATCGTGGCCGAACTTAATCAAAAATACGGTGACCGTTTCTCATTGAAAATGCGCCGTCAATATGAAAATATCTACAATGTAATTAAGGATCAACCATATGTGGTTAATCTAGCCCTTGATGCATACAAAAAGCTTGGTATTAAGCCAAATATTCAAACTTTTAGAGGCGGTACCGACGGTAACTTTATTACCCAAAAGGGCATCCCTACACCTAACTTGTTCAATGGCGGTGGCAACTATCATGGTCGCTATGAATATGCGACGGTTGAACAAATCGATAAGTTGGCTGAGGTTTTAACCGAAATCGTGAAGGAACATTTATCCCAAACTAGAAATGGCCGTGATGAAGCACCTTTAAAGAAATATTGGTAAAATAAAGCGATAAATATTTTTTAAGGTGATAGATATGAAAAAGATAATTGCTAAATCGGTAGGGATGTTTGAACTTTTTTACGATTTAGTTTTTGTTTATGCAATTTCCAAGATCACGGCAATGGTTCACCATCCAGTAAATGGCGGTATTCCGTTAGTTACTTTATTGCAGTTCCTTTTCGTAGTAATTGTAGTCTTACAAATATGGCTTTTTCAGGCGCTGTATTTTAACAGGTATAGTTAAAATCGTTATTTTGATATAACCGGACTTTTGTTCAACATGTTTGTCATGGTTTATTTGGTAAACAATATCAATACCGAATGGCGGATTACATTCCAACACTTTAACTTAGCCATGGTAGCGATGCTGGTCGATTTGATCATGCAATATTGGATAGGGACGCCGAAGGATGAAGAAAGCGATAAAAAGCCATTTATCTTGATATTGGCGATTGAATTGTTGCTGGCTATAGTTGGTTTGCTTGTTGGCTATCAAATTGGCATCTATATCGTAATCGTCGGTTATATTTGTGGCTTTTTATTGCCATTATTGATGTATGATAAGTTTCAAGCTGGACAAGTTAACTTTCCGCATTTAGTTGAACGAGTAAGTTTAATCGTGATCATTGCTTTTGGCGAAGCAATCGTCAATTTGGCTAGTTACTTTAATAGTGAGACACCGATTACTTATGCAGTTTTATTGTTTGTTTCGCTTTGCTCGATGTTTGCAGCTATGTGAATTTTTCTGAGAAAATCATCAATCATCATCAGGTAAGCAAAGGCTTTGTCTTGATGTATAGTCATATTGCATTAGTTGTAGCGATTCTAATGACTACAGTTGCAACGCTTTATTTAAATTCCAAAGCGATAAAACTCACCTTATAAAAGTGAAAGTCGAGATGGAGTTTGTCGATCATCTTAGTCTAGAAAAATACTTGAGTGATTCGTCTGCTCAAAAGCAGTTTAATGATGAGGCAAAGAAGACGAGTTTTCTACTTGGAAAATTTGCCTTTTGTAAGCAAGATAGAGTAGATGACATGGAGGAGTTTATTTTAAGTGGAATTAATGAATTAACTCCTTTGTATGAAAAATTGTAGAAAAAAAGAGATTCGAAATTTTCGAATCTCTTTTTTGTGTAACTATCAGAATTTAAATTAACGATCTTCGTGGTTAGTGAAGTAACGGTAGTCCTTACTCTTGTCAAACAATACGGCACGAGCGTTTTCACCGTTTGAAATTGAGAAGATAACGTCAGGGTACTTGCTCTTAACTTCATCTTCTAAAAGACCTCTAAGCATGTCGTTGTTAGCTAAAACTGAACCAGTTAAAGCAATCTTCATTGGCTTTGGATCTTCGTAACGGTCCAAACCGATGATAATGTCACGAGCTAACAAGTGAGCTTGTTCCTTAATGATCTTGGTTGCATCTTCGTCGCCCTTGTCAGCAAGCTTAGCAACGTGAACTGCCATACCAGCTACTTCTGGGTTAGACATCTTGTAGAACTTAGCGTTACATTCATCCATGTGTTCAACGTTGAACAACTTAGTGAACATGTCGATAAGTGAGTTGTGTTCACGTTTGTCCCAGCTAAGAAGAGCTGATTGCATAGCTGAACGAGCAATAGCGTAACCTGAACCTTCGTCACCTAAGATGTTGCCGTAACCACCTACAGCGATCAAATGACCATCTTGTAAGCCGTTGTAAACAGAACCAGTACCAGCGATAACTAAAGCACCGTCATCACCTTCAAGGCCTGCGTAAAGAGCTAAAAGTGAGTCAGTAATAGCACGAGTTGGCAAGTTGTTGATTCTTGATGAAATAGTTGCAGCAACTTCTGGAGCATTACCAACAACAGAAAGACCAGCGATACCAACTAATACACGCATGCAGTCGCCATCAATCTTGTTTAATAATTCGTTGATAGTGTCGGAAATATTTTTAATTCCGCCTTCGTAGTCAGCATTAATTTGACCTGGACCGCCTTCGGCACGACCAAGTTCTTTGCCATTTTCGTCATATGCGATTGCAGTTGAGTGAGTACCACCTGCGTCAACACCAATTTGGTATTTAAGAGCCATATTTTCAATCTTCCTTCTATATTAATTTATCCGTATGATAACGTATACATTTTATTACATTTTCATATGACAGGTCTAGTATTAATTTTATTGTTAGCGCTAACACTCATTATTTTCTAATGCTTAAATAAAGAAATAATGTAAGCAAACTAATAGCTATGCCAATCAAGAATACCCAAGGAACGTAAATTAGAGTAATCTTGTGTGTACCTTTATTTAATTTAAAATTCAAAAAAGTATTCATAAATAGTATTTTATTTTTGTGAATTATATGACCATTATCCAAAATGAGCCAATTAAAACTGTTAGGAATAGTTGAATTCATTGTTTCCGTCTTTTTAGTGCTAAATGAATTGGAGTGAATTGTTAAAGCGGAGGTTTGTTTGAACTGTGGCTGCTTTTGCTTAAATTTGTCCATTATTTGCTCAAGCTGTTTAGTGTTCAAACACCAGAGGTTAGCCGCATTTAGATTTAATTGATTATTTTTAAGCGTGAAAACTACATGAATAGTTTGGCCACGCTGACGACTACCTAGATTGATTAAGCGAGAATTCTGATCACGTACGTCGGTATTAATGCTGTTGCCATTAACGGTTAAGCTGATTGAGTCATTATCAATATCACCAGGGAGCTCAAGATAGTATGAGTTGTCAGTTTGTGGTTTAAAGTTAAAGATTACGCGTCCTTCTTTAGCCTTATCTTTCTTGGTGTATTGCATCCAGCCGCCGTCCCAGCCCGAAATATTAATTAGTTTTGGATCAGGCCAGGTTACGCTAGAGAATAGTTGTGTTTGTTTTCCCGTAGCTGCTTCAAAGAATTTATTTTGATTGCCAGTAATATCGGTTGAATCAAATTTAACTTTAGTAGTAGATTTAGGCGTTAAGAATAAAAATGGTAAAGCATCGTCATTTTTCATCAAAACTAGTTGCTCAAATCTTTTCACAATATCGTAGTCGCTGGTATCGATTCGATTGCTGGAATTGCTATATTTCATCTGCTCATTTGCCTTAAGCGGAGTGATATCGTCATTAGGTAAAATGTAGTATTTAACGCCAAATAAATCGTCGGTAATTGGTGTGCTGCCATAATTGGTGTAGGAATTGCTGTTGTTGACGAAGCCCAAGTTGCTTAAAAGATTTAAAACGCGTTGGTTAGAGATAGAATTAAAAGTGCTGAGGCCGTAGTAATTTGCACTGAATGGATCATCGTCGGAGCGATAGAACGTTTTTTCCATCCGATATAATCTGTCGTCATGATCTTTAGCATATTGTGTAACTTGTTTAGTATTTTGAACGAAATTTTGGTAATCAGCGTTGTTTTGGTAGGCCAAATTGTTTAATGATAGAACCAGATTAACGATCAATTCTAGCTCAATAATTAAACAGAAGAACGGAGCTGCAAAGTTGCTTCTGTTGTGGATGAAACCGATGAAAAGGATACCAAGTGCTAAAAAGGCGGCAGAGGCAGTCTGAGCATTTTGATTCAAAAAGGCAAATGACTTAGAGTCTACGGTAATGAAAACGATTAGTCCGATCGCTAGTAAGATTAAAACGCCTATTTGCCAGAAACTGATTTTTTCACGCTGCTTCAGCGCGATGATTGCTAAATCTAATGCAAAAAAGATCAACACAAAAGAGAAACGACCTGGATACCAGACAGGGAATTGACCTAGGTGCCAAATTAAGACTAGCGGTGTCCAGAATAAAGAAGCAACTAAAAAGATCAATAAAATGCCATTAGCTAGTTTGTGCCGCCAGTTGATTTTTTTACTTAAGAAATAAAAGATTGCTAGCAAAACGAAAGGCAGGGCAATATAGATATTAGGCATTCCTTCCTGCATTTCATGAAAGTCGTATGCGCCATCTGCTAGTTTGGCTAATTCGTTATACGGAGCAAATTGAAAGCCCAAGGACCAAGTGGCACTTGAAGCAGCCTTTCCCTGTAACATTTCAACTGCGACGGGCAAAAGCATGGATGCGTCTAAAAATGAACCCCACATGCTTTTCTTCAAATATTCCCAGAAAAGTGGCCAGCGCTCTTTTTTATTGAAGAAAAATAGTTTGCTTAAAAGATAAAAGAGGCCAAAGGCAAGGGCCATATAAGCCGTGTAAAAATTGGTGAACCACAATAAAAAGGTGATCAAAATCAAATGATTCTTCTTTTGCTCTAACACGCGGTTGATTGCATCAATCAATAATGGCAAAAGCAATACCGAATCTAGCCACATTAGGTTAAAATGGTTAGCGATGGTGTAACCTGATAAAGCATAAGCGGCACTGGCTGCTAAAGCGTAAAACTCATTATCGATTTTTTGTTTCCAATAATAGTAGCTGGTTAGACCCACTGTCGCAATTTTAGCAGCAATAATGACGAGCACCATCTGCGACAGAAATTTCTGCGGCGCTAAAAACAAAAGCAGGTTAAAGGGACTAAACAGATAGTAGGCATCCGTTGCCAGCATTGAGCCCCCTAAGCCGCTTGAAAATGAATAAATGAGTCTAAGCGGGTGAGTAAACAAGTTGCTTTTGAAAAAGGCTAAGAAATCGACATATTGCTGGCCCAGATCAACAGTTAAAACTCCATTTTTGGTATAGAAGAAATAACTTAAGAAAATGAGGCCGGGCAAAACAAAACTGATCAAATATAGCACTTTTTCTTTATTGAAATTTAACTTAAGCGTTTGAAAATATTTTGTCATATTAAAATTTATCTAAGCTCCGTTCTCAATCGTAGAATTAACGTTCAGTTTTTGTTAAAATACATACAGTTTTAGTAAGGGACGATTTACGTGGATTATTTTAGAAAAAACAGTGGGACTGGTTCAAATAAACAGTCCTCAACTCCAATAAGAATGCGAATCATTCTGGGTGTTATTCTCGTGCTTTTTGCGATGCTGATAGGACAATTGGCATATCTGCAATTGGTCTACGGTTCTCGCTTTAAGGCAGAGGTGCAACAGTCTGATTCAACAGTTATATCTAACCAAGTACCCCGTGGGGTAATGTATGATGCTAAAGGGCGCGTCCTAGTAGGGAATAAGGCAACTAATGCCATTACCTATACTAAGAGTGCTTCGACTACCACGACGCAGATTTATCAAATCTCAAATGCGTTGAGTAATTACATTAAGATTACCGATGAAAAGCCAACAAAGCAAATGGTAGCCGATTATTATTTAGCTGATGAGAATAATAATACGAAGATTTCAGCACAATTGCCTAAGTCAGATAAGGTTGATGCAGATGGTAATAAGAAGACTAACTCAGAAATTTACAAGGCTGAACTTAATTATGTTGAAAAGATGAATCTGAAGTTGAATGAAAAGCAAAAGACTGCTGCTTTGATTTTCAACAAGATTTCCGGAGCTTATACTTTATCAACTATTTACATTAAGAATAAAGGTTTGACTGATAAGGAAATTGCTCAAGTTGGTGAACACTTGTCAGAACTTCCTGGTGTTGGTATTGGTACCGAGTGGCAAAGATCATATCCAAATGGTTCATCAATCCAGAGTATCATTGGTTCTGTTTCAACTGAAAAGTCAGGTTTGCCTAGCGACAACTTACAATATTACTTAAGAAATGGCTACTCAAGAAACGACCGTGTTGGTACTTCATATCTTGAAAAAGAATATGAACCACTTTTGAAGGGGACAAAGTCAACCAGTCGAGTAACTACTAAGTCTAACGGTAATATTCAACAAACCAAAACTGTTTACAATGGTCAAGCTGGTGCAAGTTTGATGCTGACAATTGATGCCAAGTATCAAAAGCAAGTTCAAGCTGCATTAAAGCGTGTATACAGCTCAGCCGAATCAGCCGGTGCTGCACGCTACTCTAACGGTGCCTACGCCGTTGCTATGAATCCTCAGACTGGTGCGCTTTTAGCCGTAGCTGGTATTAACAGAAATACTAATACTGGTAAGACTACAGATAACGCATTAGGTGTAATCAACCAATCATTCGTTATGGGTTCTGTAGTTAAGGGTGCTACTGTTTCTGGCGGTTTGATTAATCATATTATTACGCCAATTAACAACACCTTGCCTGATACGCCAATTTACTTGCCAGGTTCTCCAGTTAAGAAGTCTGTTTACCCAATCGGTACATTCAGTTCTCTTGATGCCGAAACAGCTCTAGAAGTTTCAAGTAACATCTACATGATGCACCTTGCTATGAAGTGGGTAGGTGCAAAGTACGTGCCTAAGCAATACATTCATATGCCTAACGATTCATTTGATATCTTGCGTAGAAACTTCGCTATGTTTGGTTTAGGTCAAAAGACTGGTGTTGACCTTCCAGGTGAAGTTTCAGGTATTGAAGGTAAGTCATTCAACTCCAAAGGCAACATTTTGTCAGGTTCAGTACTTGACTTGGCCTACGGTAACTACGATGCATATACGCCAATTCAATTGGTACAATATGTTTCAACTATTGCTAACGGCGGCTACAGAATGCAGCCTTACATCGTTCAATCTGTTGGTAAGACCAGCAGGGACGGTAAGAAGATTTACATCAATTACAACAAGAAGCCTAATGTCCAACAAGCAATTCCTTGGACACCAGATGAATTGAATGTTGTAAGACAAGGTTTCTGGCGTGTAGTTCACGGTACTAACGGCTGGGGTACTGCTCACCCATTGAAGAACGTTAAGCCTTCAATCTCAGGTAAGACTGGTACTGCCCAAACCTTCTACTACGATGCAGAACACCCTAACAGAAAACACAATATCGAATTAATCAACGCTACCTTTATTGGTTATGCTCCATCTAAGAATCCAAAACTTGCGGTTGCAGTTGTCTTCCCAGGACTTGATCCAGATGGTGAGGGTACATATACTTTACAGGTAGCTAAGGCAATGATTCAGGATTATTTCAAACTTCATTCAACAAAATAATGATTAAGACTGGTCAAATTGCTTGAAAAATGCTATTCTAGTACAGTCAGAATAAAAGTGTAGGTGGTGAAAGAAATGGCAGATAACATCATTTTAGAATGCACCGAATGTGGCGATAGAAGTTACTTATCTAAGAAGAACAAGCGTAAGCATCCGGAACGTTTATCTTTGAAGAAGTATTGCCCAGTTGAAAGACGAGTAACACTTCACCGTGAAACTAAGTAATAAACCAAAATAGCAGGTTCAGTGCCTGCTATTTTTTTATTTTTGGACGAGAAAATGAAAAAAGCAGAATTAAGAAAAGAACAAATCAACAAATTAAAAGAATTCGCAAATACAAAAGAAAAAGAGACTGAAGATAGCATCCTGTTAGAAAAGCTAATGGAGACCGACTTGATTAAAAATAGCCAAACAATTGGCGTGACCGCTTCTCTGCCTTTTGAAGTCGATACGTCAGAATTAATCGCCAGATTGTGGGAAGCTGGTAAAAAGGTTTATTTAGCTAAGGCTAGAGCAGACCAAGATCATACATTGGACTTTCTTCGTTACACTTATATGAGCAAGCTGGTTAAATCAAAATTTGGCGTTGAAGAAATTGCTGATGGGGATGCCGAAGTTAATAACGAGCTTGATCTGGTGATTGTGCCTGGTTTAGCTTTTGCGTTAGACTCACATGTTCGTTTAGGTTTTGGCGGCGGTTATTATGACCGTTTTTTGGCTAAATATAATCCTAAGACTGTCTCACTAGTAAGTTCGCCAATGCAGTTTGCCAGTTCAGAATGGCCAGTAGAAAAAACGGATATTCCAATTCAAACGATTGTGACGACTAACAAAATCTATTAAAATATATCCAAATAACGAATTTTAAGGGGATTTTTAAATGAATCGAAGAATCAACCTGTCGCAAGCATTTGTGACAATGGGTATTTTAGTAGTATTATTGATCGTCTTTTTGGTTGAAGTATTCCTTGGCGGTTCAGAAAATACCAACGTATTGATGAAAATGGGTGCCATGAGCAACTACGCCGTAGTGGTTGGCAACCAATGGTGGCGTTTATTTACTGCCCAATTTTTGCATATTGGTGTAATGCACTTGGTTTCTAACGCCGTAATTATTTACTACATGGGGCAATATATTGAACCGATTATGGGTCACGCTAGATTTTTAGTGACTTATCTTTTAGCCGGTATTGGCGGTAATCTAATGAGTTTAGCCTTTAGTTCCGACCGCGGTTTGAGCGCTGGTGCTTCCACTGCTTTGTTTGGTCTTTTTGGTGCGATGACTGCAATTGGACTTCGCAATATTCATAACCCAATGATCAGTTTCTTAGGTAGACAGGCCTTCGTTTTAGCCTTAATTAACCTGGGGATTGATATTTTTGCCCCTGGCATCGATATTTGGGGTCACCTCGGTGGTTTGATTGTCGGTTTCTTATTAGCGGTTATTTTAGGCGATCGTGTAATGAAGACTTACAATCCTAAGTGGCGTGTTTTGGCTGGTGCCGTACTAATTTTTTATATAGTTTGGACAGTTAGAACAGGTATGATTATTAACTTCTAAGGAAAAGCAATGAAGACTTTATATGATGTACAGCAGCTTTTAGAGAAATATGGCATTTTGGTTCATATTGGTAAAAGAATCTGGGACATTGAACTAATGGCCTTAGAACTCGACAATATTAATAAGGCTGGTTTGATCGATCAACATGATTATATGATGGCTAAACTTATTTTACGTAGAGAATATCGCATTGAAGAACTCAATGAAAAAAAGAAAGATAAGAAAAACAATAGCAAGTAAATTAGTTTAGCGGTATCATTATATTTGTAAACTTTTATGAAAGGGCAGATTAGATTTTATGTCGAGTTTTTTAATTGTCTTAGATACTGTTTTATTAGTTATTCTTTTAGTCTTCGGTGGTGTTTGGGCCTGGAATAAGATTCAAGCCAAATCCCTCGGCGGTGAATTGACTAATGAAGAATTTAAAGAAGGCATGCGTAAGGCACAAATTATTGATCTGCGAGAAAAAGAGCCTTTTAAACGCAAGCATATTGATGGTGCGCGAAGCTTGCCATATACGATGCTTAAGTATCAATATAATGAACTTAGAAGTGATTTGCCGGTTTACCTTTACTCAGACTCAAACACAATCACATTGAGAGCTGCCCGTTTCTTGAAGAAGAAGGGCTTTGTTTCAGTCCACTGGCTTAAGGGTGGTTTTGAGACCTGGGACGGCAGAACTAAAAAGTCCAAATATTAATTTGAAAAACACATTTGGGAGGAGAATCTGCTCAAATGTGCTTTTTTCGTTTAAAAATGGATTGTGAAAGTGATGATATGCAAAAAGTATTAGCCGTTGTTGGCCCAACCGCGATTGGCAAGACCGATCTGGCTATTGCCTTAGCCCAGAAATTAAATGGTGAGATCGTCTCAGGTGACTCTATGCAAGTTTACCAAGAAGTCGAAGTTGGTACCGCCAAAGCAACCAAAGAGGAACAGAGCAAGGTTAAACATTACCTAGTAGATACGCGCTCTGTGTTTGATGAATTTTCAGTCAAAGATTTCGTTGACGAAGCCCAAAAAGCTATTAAAGAAATTAGTGCTAAAGGTAAATTGCCAATTTTAGCTGGAGGTACCGGTTTTTATGTCAATGCCTTGCTTAACCAAATGCAGCTGGGTGAAAAGCAAGAAGAAAATCGCGGTACGTCGCAAAAATGGGAAGATTATCTCGCTCGCTACGGCCCAGAAAAACTGTGGCAGGTATTAAATGAAAAGGATCCGGCCGCAGCTAAGAAAATTCCGGTGCCTAATTCACGTAGAACGATGCGGGCACTGACCGTAATTGATCGTACTGGTAAGAAATTTTCGGAACAACAAAAGAAGATTGCCCCCCGCTATGATTATTTGATTATCGGCCTTAATTCTGATAGACAGGAAATCTATCGCAGAATTAATTTGCGCGTCGACAAGATGATGCAAAAAGGGATGCTGGCTGAAGCTAAATTCATTTATGAGAATCGTGCTAAAGAGCATCAAATTTTGCAGGCGATTGCTTACAAGGAATTCTTTCCTTACTTCGAAGGCAAGGAAGATTTAGACAGCTGTATTACGCAGTTAAAAACTGCTTCGAGGCGGTATGCTAAACGACAATTAACTTATTTTAGAAATCAACTACCCGTCGTTTGGTTTGATCCGCTGAATGATCCTGATTGTAAACAAAAGATTATTGCAAAAGTCGAGGAATGGAAAAATGAATAATTTACCAGAAAAACTACAAAAGATTGTCAAAGAAGTTGATCAACAAATCGCTCCTAAATTGGCAGAAATTGAAGATCAGATCGTTTTTAACCAAGCTAAGGTACTTAAAGCCTTCCAAGATAATGCCGTCGCAGAAGCTGATTTAAGCGGTTCTACGGGCTATGGTGATGACGATATGGGCCGTGACAAGCTTGATCGGATTTATGCCCAAGTTTTTGATACTGAAGATGCTTTAGTACGTCCACAATTCGTTTCAGGTACGCATACTTTATTTGTTGCTTTAAACGGTAATTTGAAGTCAGGCGATACTTTAACTTATTTAACTGGTCAACCTTATGATACTTTGCAAAAAGTAATCGGCTTAACCGTTGATAAGCGTGGTACTTTGGCTGAAAAGGGCGTGAAGTTTTCATACGTGCCACTAAATGATGAAAATACTGTTGACTATGATCAAGCAGAAAAGATTTTGAAGCGTGATCAACCAAAGATCGTCGCTATTCAACGTTCACGTGGCTATTCAACTAGAAAGACTTTCACCATCGATCAAATTAAAGAAATGATTGCCTTTGTTAAGAAGGTAAGTCCTAAGAGTATTGTCTTTATTGATAATTGTTACGGTGAATTTTCTGAAAAGCACGAAGCAACTGAATACGGTGCCGACTTAATGGCTGGTTCCTTAATCAAGAATGCTGGCGGTGGTCTAGCCAAGACCGGTGGCTACATCGTGGGTAAAAAGGACCTAGTAGAAAATGCTAAATACGCTTTGACTGCACCTGGCTGTACCGATGAAGGAGCTACTATTGGCAACTTGCATGACTTCTATGAAGGCTTCTTCTTGTCACCTAACGTAACTGGCATGGCCGAAAAGGGTATGATTTTTGCGGCTGCATTGTTTGATAAGATGGGCATGAATGTAACGCCTGCCTGGGATGAAAAGCGGAGTGACATTATCGAAACAATCATCTTCAATGACCCAGACAAGATGGTGAAGTTCGTTCAAGAAGTACAAAAGAACTCACCAATCGACTCCTTCGTAACTCCAGAAGCTGTCCACATGGAAGGCTACGAAGACAAGATTATTATGGCTGCTGGTAACTTCGTTTCAGGTTCAACAATTGAATTCTCAGCAGATGGTCCGATTAGACCACCTTACGCAGTATATATGCAAGGCGGTTTGACTTATGCTCATGACAAGGTCGCAATCATTAATGCGGTTCGCGATACATTTTTTAACAAATAGTAAAAGTTAAAAAATGTTATTAGACCAATTTGACTTTTTTAAATTGATCTGCTATTGTGTTAAACAGTTCTAGGAGATAAAAATCAAATCATAGGACCATACCAATTTAATGTTTTTTTGTTTTTAATAGGTGGAAAAGCTATGAGTAAACAATATACTACAGAAGAAATTAGAAAAGAAGTAGCAGACAAAGACGTAAGATTTTTACGTTTATGCTTCACTGATATTAACGGTACTGAAAAGGCTGTTGAAGTACCAACTAGTCAATTGGATAAAGTGTTGACTAATGATATTCGTTTTGACGGTTCTTCAATTGACGGCTTTGTTCGTCTTGAAGAAAGTGACATGGTTTTATACCCTGACTTCTCAACTTGGTCAGTATTGCCATGGGGTGACGAACACGGTGGCAAGATTGGTCGTTTGATTTGTTCAGTTCACATGACTGATGGTAAGCCATTTGCAGGTGATCCGAGAAACAACTTGAAGCGTGTTCTTGGTGAAATGAAAGAAGCTGGTTTCGATACCTTTGATATCGGCTTTGAAATGGAATTCCACCTCTTCAAGTTAGATGAAAATGGCAACTGGACTACTGAAGTTCCAGACCACGCATCATACTTTGACATGACTTCAGATGACGAAGGTGCACGTTGCCGTCGTGAAATCGTTGAAACTTTGGAAGAAATTGGTTTCGAAGTTGAAGCTGCTCACCACGAAGTTGGTGATGGTCAACAAGAAATCGACTTTAGATTCGATGATGCTTTAACTACTGCTGACAGATGCCAAACCTTTAAGATGGTTGCTCGTCACATTGCTAGAAAGCATGGTTTGTTTGCTACATTTATGGCTAAGCCTGTTGAAGGTCAAGCCGGAAACGGTATGCACAACAACATGTCACTCTTCAAGAACAAGCACAATGTCTTCTACGACAAAGATGGTGAATTCCACCTTTCAAACACTGCACTTTACTTCTTGAACGGTATTTTGGAACACGCACGTGCAATCACTGCAATTGGTAACCCAACTGTTAACTCATACAAGCGTTTGATTCCTGGTTTTGAAGCTCCTGTATACATTGCATGGGCTGCTAAGAACCGTTCACCACTTGTTCGTATTCCAAGTGCCGGTGAAATCAACACTCGTTTAGAAATGCGTTCAGCTGACCCAACTGCTAACCCATACTTACTTCTTGCTGCATGCTTGACCGCTGGTCTTAACGGTATCAAGGAACAAAAGATGCCAATGAAGCCAGTTGAAGAAAACATCTTTGAAATGTCAGAAGAAGAAAGAGCAGAACACGGCATCAAGCCACTTCCAACTACTCTTCACAACGCAATTAAGGCATTTAAGGCTGATGACTTAATCAAGAGCGCTTTGGGTGAACACTTAACTCACAGCTTTATCGAATCAAAAGAATTAGAATGGTCCAAGTACTCACAATCTGTTTCAGATTGGGAACGTCAACGTTACATGAATTGGTAATTTAATAGATTATCAAGTAAGAATCCTCGCTCTGTGCGAGGATTTTTTATTAATTTTTAAAGTTTGAGCAATGTCAAACGGGCAAATATGCTATATAATATTTAGAAATAAAGGTAATAATATCCCTAATAAGTTTAGGGATATTTTTGTGTTACAATTAGAATTTGGAGTCTTTTTTGATGAGTAAAAGAATATTAACATTCATGTGTTTAACTGCTGCCGTTTTAGGATTAACGGCATGTAGCCAAAATTCTCATACTAATAATAAAGATAATGGCAGAGTTTCTAGCACTCAAAAACAGGCTCCAAAAAAATTAGTTGCCCAAGATTTATCTGATTCTGAAAAAGCAAGTGCGATCACGGTTTATGGTGCATTGAAATATAAAAAGGCCTGGCAGAAGACTTATCAAGCTGCCGATAAAAATGGCTTAAGCGTTGCCGTAAAGAGTGCTACTGCTTTTAGATACATTAAGGATAAGGGTTATATCTATCAGGTTAGCGGTAATGGCAAAGAACCGGATACTTTTTACATCTTGGAAGGCAGCACCGTTAATTTTTATAACCGAAAAAAAATAGGTAGTGCAAGTTTAAATGAGCTTGTGTCATATTTAAACGACAAAAACGAGATAAAAAATGTCAGAAAACTGGCTGCTTATACGACTATGGGAGCGTCAATTACTTCTGATAAATATGGTGTTAAAGGCGATAATGGTCTCGCTACAGTTCCAAAGCACTTGCGCGGCACCTGGTACAACCGTCGAGGTAAAAAGCTGGTGATCGATGCTCATAGCATTAATGGCGGGGAGATCCATAAGATCTCTGGTAGTTTTGCACCAACGTCATTTGAACAAACTAGAAGATGGGCTAGAGCCAGAATGGAAAATATCAATGGGATTGATTGTTATCACGTTCAGGCTTTGAATGCCCAAAACTTTGGCTGGCTATATACCGTTCAAAAGAAAGGCAAAAATGAGGCTGTAGCGACATATAGCGTTGATACTGGCAGTTGCACCGGTAGCTACTGGAAGTCTGTTAAGCTAGCTAAAGCTAATGTAGACGCTAAATTTGCTAGCCTCAGTTAATTCGTAAATTTTCTATAATATCTTTGATAAAAGATTGGCTTATTACTTTTTTTATAATAGTATTATGTCAAAGAGATAGATTTTATAGAAGGGAAGAATCCTTTTGAAACGCAAATTAACCGTACTTGTGGCAATCTCAGCCGCTTTAATTTTGGCAGGATGCTCACAAAGTACACAAGGAAATACACAATCAGAACAATCTAAGAGCAGTCAAGTTTCTAAGAAGAGCTCAAACAACAGCAATACCTCATCAGACTCTAGTTCGAAGAGTAGTGATTCAGATAAGCTCTCTGCAGAAAACATGGACTACAAGACTACCGCTAGTGCAATTGCGGTTTATGCTTCACAAAAGTATGGTGATACCTGGGAGATCGCAGTAAATGCTGCTAAGCAAAATCATTTGAGCGTAGCTTTTAGAAGCAAGGCTGAAACTGGTATTACTTCAGACAATAGCGGCTATGTTTACGAAGTTAGTGGTACAGGCAAGAGCAGTAACGCTCGTTATATGCTTAGCGGCGATGGTGCTAATAAGCAAATCACTATTTTTGTAAAGCAACGTAATGTTGGCACAGCTAGCTTGTCTGACATTGTAAACTACCTAAATGATAAAAATGATGCAGATTTAGTTAACCAATTAGCTAAAAACGCTGAATTAAATGCTAAACTTGAAGGCGATGGTGCTACAACTAAGGATACTGCTAATGTAAATAGTGTAATTCCAGCAGCTCTTCAAGGTACTTGGTACACTGCTGATACTGGTAATGGCAATATCGATACTTTGACTATTACAGGCAACAAGATCAGCGATGAAGCCGGCTTTAGTATGAACGTTAAGAAGGATAATACCAATAGTTCATCTGATTCATTATCAGGCTACATGAAGCAAACTACCATGAATGGCATTAACTTCTACAGTTTCACTAATATGGGTCAAGAACCTGGTCAAGGTAGCACTTACTTAGCTCGTCATACCGAAAATGGTCAAGATGTGATCGTTTCAGCTAACTCAAAAGGTACTACTAATGCGGTTTACTGGAAGAGTAAGGACCTTGCTAAGCAAAATGCTAACAAGCAATTTAGTGATTTGAAGTATTAATTGAAAAACTGAATATAATAAAAACTTTCGAGATCATTAGGTTTCGAAAGTTTTTTTGTTTACTCTTCATGTGTTGATTTAGTTTTTTGTCTAAATTGATTTGGCGTCATTTGATAGAATCGCTTAAATGCTCTAATGAATGTGGCTGGATTCTTATAGCCAACATTATATCCGATATCGTTAATTTGGGAAGTAGTATAGCGTAAAAGATATTGTGCTTCTTCCATGCGTCGACTTAATAGGTATTTTTCAAAAGACATACCTGTCGATGCTTTTAAACGTTGTGAGATGTATTGCTCTGAATAATTAGTTTTAGCAGCTAGCTGTGAAAGAGTAATATTTTGATAATTATTATTAATAATTTCTATTAGTTTAAGATCAAGTTTAGTTGGACGATCTTCTTTAGGAACAATTGCTTCGTTCTCATATTTTCTAAGCAATAAGGCAATTAGTTGTAGTAAAAGAGCGTGAACAATTGGAGCATAATATTTCTCTTTATTAATTAACTCTAAGTCCATATCTAAGATTAATTTTTTTATTTGTTCATCGCCATAAGTTCTAAAGATGATGTAATTAGTAATCTTTTTAGTATAAAAATCTGACTTAAAAAAGCTAGCAAATATTTGGTTACCAATTATATTATTAAGAAATATTTCTTGAAATGTCTTTGAATCAATCAGGATATTGAGCACGATACTGGGATTATCTACATAAAGTGTGTGATAAATAAGACGTCACCTGTCTGCATTAAAAATCTTTGATTACCAATACTTTGAGTAAATTCACCTTCAAGCACATAAAACATTTCATAAAAATCGTGATTATGTGTTAGTGGTGTAGTGTAACGATTGTGTTTAACAATCTTCACCTTAATAGGGTCGTCTTTGTCAAAGAAAGAAGTAGCTAGTAGAGTCTGCAATGAATCGTAGCTTACTATAGGCGTCATCATGATTTTCTGTTGTTGAGGCGTTAATGAATCATTAAACTTTTTAATTAGTTTTTGATTGCCTCGAATCTCGGGATGTTCCTTTAGCACTTTTTCCATTGGACTATAGGTATGAAGTTTTTTTATTAATTGTTCATAAGTAATTTTTATCATTTTAGCAATATTTAGTTTCGATTTCGTCAATTTTTCAGTAAAAAAAATAATAAAATGTAACCGCTTTATATATAGACTATCATAAATTATTGTTAATTGATCAATTATTCCTCTTAACTACAGTGATTGTTGGCATTTGATTAAGCGCTTACAATAAAAACCGCAAAGAAAATCAAGTACACATAAAAAAGTTAAGGAGAATAAAAATGTTAAAGAGTGGAACGAATATGGTTTATGAATATCCAGAAAATTCTAAAGCAATAAGACTAAAACAGCACGAAGCTGCTTTAGCCGCTGCTAAAGAAGACGACAAATTATCTCCAGAAACTGGTAAGCCAATCTCAAAGAGCAATATGATTAAATTTGGTGTGGCTTTTCTAGTATTCGGTGTCTTATGGATGGTAGGAATAAATGCAATTGCAGCTTTCATTATTCCTTTAAGATTAAAAGAATTAGTTTCAAATCCAGCTGCTGTTTTATCAATTAACGGAATTGTTTCATCAATTTGTTCGTTAGTTGCTAACTTTGTTTTTGGTAATTTATCTGATAGAACAAGATCAAAATTTGGAGGCAGAACTCCATGGTTAATTGTAGGTAGTATAGTCGGCGGAGTGTTCATGTTCTTAACAGGTATTGCTCCAAATGCTACTTTAATTGTTATCTACTATGGTTTAGCTATGGTAGGGTTAAACATTATGATTGCACCATTTGTTGCAATGCTTTCTGACAGAATTCCTAAGAATATTCGTGGAACGATGAGTGCATGTTATGGTGCTGGTTCAACAATTGGTGGTCCTTTAGGTACATTACTTGCTTCTCAATTAGTTAACAATGTAACCTTGTCATCAATTCTAGCTGGTTTGTTTATGTTAGCTAGTGGGATTGTAGTTGTATTAATTATTCCTAGAGAACCTTCTGCAGATTACTTACCAAAGCCAAAGGGTGATTGGAAAGACTTATTAGTCTCATTCAGACCTCCAAAGTTTAAGGAAAATCACGACTTTTATAAAGCATTTGCAGGACGTTTGTGCATGCTTATGGCATACCAAATGATCGTTGCATATCAACTTTATATCGTAACTGACTATGTTGGTTTAAAGACAGGCCCAGCAGCTCAGGTTATTTCAATTATGTCAATTATCACTATGGTTGTTTCCTTAATTGGACCTGCAATTTCTGGCCCATTATCTGATATAACTGGTAGACGTAAGCTTCCAGTATTAATTGCATCAATTTTATTTGCACTTGGTATTGCATTTCCATGGTTCTTCCCATCAGCAATGGGGATGTATGCTTATGCAGCAATTGCCGGTTTAGGATACGGTGTTTACAGTTCAGTTGATCAAGCTTTGAACGTTGACGTTTTACATAATAGTCCTTCAGCTGGTAAAGACTTAGGTTTCTTGAACTTAGCTACTACTATTGGTCAAATGTTAGGACCAGTTGTTACTGCTTCAATTGTTACAGCTACTGGTGGTTACGCATTGGCATTTACAGTTTCAATCGTAGCTGCAGTCCTTGGTTCAGTATTTGTTATGGGAATTAAAGGTGTCAAATAATGGATGCAAAGTGGATTTGGTCTAAGAAAGACAAAAAAATTAATAAACCTACACTGGTTTATTTTCAAAAAAACGTAAAGATCAATAAAAATAAAAGCTGTTCAATCAAAATTAGTGCGGATTCAAGATATAAGCTTTACATTAATGGCGAACTAAAACAAGTTGGTCCACAAAAGGGTAGTATTAATCATTGGTTTTATGATGAAATTGATCTATCTCAATATTTACATGATGGTGTAAATGATATAGGAGTAAAGGTACTTCATTATCCAGATCTTCATAATCAAGGAAACTTTGGTATTGCGAGAACAAATACCCCAGGATTATATATTGCTGGTGAACAAATATGTACGGATTCAACATGGTTATACTATGAACCTGATTATCAAATTACATCAGAAGATCCTGATTTTGCACCATTGCAAATATATGAAGACGTAAAAGGTGATAAAGAAACCGCTAATTTGATCAATGGCGAAGTTGATAATCAATGGCAATATGCTAAAGAATATGAAGAAGCAGAACTGGCACCGGTATTAAAGGATTTAAACAAACGAACTATCCCATTCTTATATCGTGACTTTAAGCATTTTGATGGCATTAAAGAGATTAGACAATCTGCTTTTAAAGAAGATGATTGGAACAACTTTTTACAAAAGGATCAAGAATTAACGATTCCAGCTAATACAACTGAGATTGTTGAGATAAGTGCAGGTAAAGAAATGACAGGATATTTGTCATTGAAGATGAGGAATGGTGCCGACACTAAAATAAAGATTCTCCAATCAGAGGCATATGTAACTAATGAGATGACTAGTGTTAATGGTCTGCCGATTCCGGTAAAAAGTGATCGTACGGATAGTAAAAACGGGCATTTGAAAGGCTTTACTGATAGTTACTGTGTTTTAGGGATGCAAGATGAGGAATATTCTCCATTTTGGTTTAGAACATTTAGATATATCCAATTAAAGATCACTACTTCAAATGAACCATTAACTTTAAAGAGCTTTACTTATGAAGAAACTGGTTATCCTTTACAAATAAAGAGCCATGTAGAAACTTCGGATCCATCTTTAAGTGCAATTTGGAATCTTAGCAAATTGACTTTGCGAAGATGTATGCATGAGACATATGAAGATTGTCCTTTTTATGAACAGTTGCAGTATGTCATGGATTCCAGAGCTCAAATGCTTTATACTTATGCGATTTCTTATGATGATCGCTTAGCTAGAAATGCAATAGCTTCTTTTAGAAGATCACAACGTCCTGATGGAACACTCAACGCTGCTTATCCAAGTTTTGAAAAGAATGTTATTCCTGGATTTTCAATTTACTTTATTATGATGCTTTATGATCACATGATGTATTTTGGCGATAAGAAATTATTGTTAGAAAATCTAACGACAATGGAAAGAATACTAGATTACTTTGAAAATCATCGTCAAAATAATGGCTTGATTGGTGTACTTGGTGGATTAAATGGACAAGCTGATTATTGGTCATTTATTGATTGGACTAAGGAATGGAATGCTACAACTGGAGTTCCAACAGCATATAAATATGGTCCATTAACAATGGAAAGCTTATTGTACTTGATGGGATTACAAGCTGCAATTAAGGTTGCTGATTTCTTAGGTGAAGATGAATTAAAAGAGGAATATCAAGTTAGAGCTGATCAACTTGCACGCGCAATTAGAAAATATTGTGTAGGCAAAGATGGAATGATTCAAGACGGCCCAGGTGTTGAAGAATATAGTCAGCACTGTCAGGTATTTGGAATTTTAACTAACGTTTTGTCTAAGACTGAAGTTAAGATTAACTTACTGAAGACCATTCGTGAGAGTGATAAGTATGCTCAATGTTCTGTAGCAATGTCATATTATTTGTTTGAAGCATTACGTGAAGTAGACATTTATCAATATACTGATAAATATTGGAATATTTGGCGAAACATGATTGCAAAGCACTGCACCACTTCAGTTGAAGCAGAGAGTGGCGAAAGAAGTGAATGCCACGCTTGGGGTGCCATTGCATTGTATGAACTTCCTGCAATTACTTTAGGAATTCGCCCTGCAGAACCTGGCTTTAAGAAGGTAAAACTTGATATAGTTCCTGGCTATTTAGACTGGGCAAAAGGCGAAGTAATAACGCCTAAAGGACTAGTTAAAGTTTCCTGGAAGAAAGAAAATTCAGATATCAAAGTTAAGTACAGAATACCTAAAGATTTGAAGATTCAATTTGGAAATGATGATATGCCCAAAATGCAAAAGGTGATGCGTGCTTAAAATGACGAAGGAACAAAGATATTTAGCAATCGGTCGTGTTGCATCGATCATTTCAGTGTTAATGTATGTATCATATATTGCACAAATAATTAGTAACTTAAATGGTCAGAAGGGTAATCCAATTCAACCACTAATAGCAGCTATAAACGCTAGCTTGTGGGTTGCATATGGATGGAATGCTCCTCAAAAACGCGATTGGCCGATAATAGTTGCTAATGCACCTGGTGTAGTGTTAGGTATTATAACTGCGATAACTTGTATGTAGAAATTAAAATAAAGTTAAAGACTTTCGAGATTCAAGACGGATTTTGAAAGTCTTTTTTATATAAAAATGTTTATATTTTAAATTGAAAATTATTAATTTATATAAATAGCATACTATTTGATTCAAAATGAGCAGTATAGCGCTTTCTTTGGTGATATATAAGATATTTATGATCAAATAAATAACGTTTTCTTCTGTTTATATTTTCTTAATATATACTTTATTATTCTTTATATATTGTATATTGACATTTTGTTACCAATCATGTTTAAATAATACTAAGGATGAAATAGGGATTAAATTAGAAGGGTGATTTTTAATTAAACGGTTTTTATAGATGCGAGGTGAATTTTATGATTCCGAAGAATAATATAAAAGAAAGAATTCGTAAAATGGAATCCAAGAGAGAACATTATGCAATCCGTAAATTAGCTACGGGTGCTGCTTCTGTTTTGATTGGTTTAACATTTATGGGAACTACTGGTCCAAGTGTAAAAGCTTCAACTAGAAATAAAAATAACGGAGTAGGAATTGAGTTAGAAGAAAAATCAACTGATGATACTTCTCAATCAACAGATCAAATTTCACAAGTAGTGGTTGAAACACAAAATCCTACTGAAAATTTTGAAGAACAAACTGCTCCTCAAAATTCTACTGTTTCAGAAGAAACTGCTGAAACTGACACTCCAGTTCAAAATACTGAAGCAACTCAAAGCACCGATTCAGTAGAAAAACAAACTCCTGCTGCAACGCCAGCAGAAAATAACACCCAAACTGAATCTCAAAATGCAAATAATGAAAATGTAGCAGTAGAAAACACTACTACTTCGACTGCTGAACAACAAGTAGTTGAAAAAAACGAAACTTCTACTGAGGTAAATAATACAAATACTTCAACTTCGGATAAAAAAGATGAGACTACTGATAAGACTCAAACTGAAGTTAAGGATTCAAATGAAACTGTAGATAAGAAAGAAGAATCTACAGATAAGGACAAGACTTCTGAAAAAGAAACTGATAAAGATAAAAAAGATGAAACTATTGATTTAAATGCAGCAATTAGTGATGGTAAGGTAATTATTGAAGCTACTGATCCTAAGAATGAAAACTTATCTAATGCTGGTAGTATCGTTGTCGATGACAAGACTGGTGAAACTATTAATGATACTAAGTACATTTATCAAATTGTAAACCTTAATAGTACTGGCGATTACAAATGGGGGCAATATCAACCAGACTCAAAATTGATTCTCTCTGTTAATAGACATGATAAAAATGATAAAAACATTTATGCTTATGTAGTTGATGGAGATTATAACAAAGTAAGTCAAACCATTGTAATTGGAGAAGGTAAGCATGAGTACATTGAAATAAATGGCGAAAAGTACTATCTCTCTAATACTGGTGCAAGTAATATAACTATTAATGGTAGTAGCAAACCTACCGGTAGTGCTTCAACGATTACCGGTTCTGGTTCATCAAGTAGTCCAATTTACAATTTAGGTAACATGAGTAGTGGTACAGTTTCAGCCACTGGTGAAATTGTTCCAGTTTATACTGAAAATTCAGTAATTAAATACTATTACCGTGATGAAAAGGGTAATTTAGTTGCTATTGAAGGCTCCGATAAATATCCAAATATAATTGTTTCAGGATTTACCGGTCAAGAATTTGTTATTGAGAATGTAGATCAATTTAAGCAAATCATTGATGGTTTCTATTTATCTCCAGGCAATATCCCTAGTGGTAACTTTACAGGAACACTTTCTCAGTTTGATAAAGATAGTTACTATAAGAAAGTTTATTATAAGTATGATAGTAATGGAAATGCTTCATTAGACTATTATGTAGTATATAATCAAACAAGTGCTGCTGGACATATGAGTGTAACTGTAGTTCAAAACGGAAAGAGTCAAACTAAGGTTATACCTCCTGGTGAATCTGTAAGCTTCCAGCTAGATGGACGTGTTACTTATACAGCTCGTAACCCATACGTAACCTCTAGTCCTCACGAAGTTCAATTTGTTTACAGTCAATTGGGTTCAATTATTCCAGTGGATGAAGAGACTGGAAAAGAGATTGAAGGCTTCAGAAAACAATTTAATAATGATAAAAATGATGCTACTAAGGCTGGAGCGACTGAAGTACCAGTTATTGATGGTTATGAACTTGTTACTGTATATCCAGATGGAATTACACCAGAGGACGCTGGTACAAATGTTACGGTACTTTATCGTAAAAAGAGAGGTACAGCAAATGTAGTATTTGTGGACCAAACTACTGGCACGCAGTTAGATAAACTTACAACCAGTGGCCAACATAACACTGATATTAGCTTCAGCGGCGATCTTGATCCTGCCAAGCTGCTTCAAATCTACCTTGATAAAGGCTATGAATTAGCAGGAGCAGTGCCAATCATCGGTGGAAAATTTGACGCAGAAAACGAAAAAACATTCACTATTACCTTGAAGCATGGCGTAATAACGGTAACGCCGGAAAATCCTGGTTCAATGAACCCAGAAGACTTGAATAAGGATATCAACCGCGTAATTGAATACGTATATGCAGATGGTACAACTGCCAAACCTTCTGTAACGCAAACTGTTAACTTCAAAGGTACTGCTTACATCGATAAGGTTACTGGTCAATTAGTAAATATTAAGGATGGCAAGATCGAAGTTGATGAAAATGGTAAGATTGTTCAAGGCAAGATTACTTGGGTAGCAAACGACGGTACTACTTTCGAAGAAGTAATCAGTCCAACTATTGATGGTTACACTCCAGATAAGGATAAAGTTGATGCTGAAGAAGGTATTACACCTGATTCTGCAAGTACAACTATCAGAGTGGTTTACACTGTTAACTCAACACCAACACCTGATCCAGACCCAACTCCTACACCAGACCCAGATCCTGATGATCCATATCCAGAAGATGAGGATGAACGCGAAGTTCCACCACACGGTGAAAACAAACCAGGCAAATCTGGCAATTCAGGTAATGCGGGTGGAAATACTGCCAACTCCGGAGTAACTCCACTTGAAAACGCAGTACGTAATAATTCAGCAACACCAGAAAATGTTTCAACCGAAACAACTGATGAAACTGAAGAAAACCAAACTACTGTTAACTCCACAAATGAAGAAACTTTACCACAAACAGGTGAAAAGGAGAACAAGGCAGGAATCTTCGGATTGCTATTGGCTACAGTTGGTTCATTATTCGGACTTGCAGGTAGCAGAAAACGTAAGAACAAATAAAAAATAATTTTTAGGTAATTCGTTTAGGCGAATTGCCTTTTTTATGTTTAGAAAAAAGTTTATTTATAAAAGCAATTACAAAACTTGCTATATTCATATAGTAAAAGAATTAATGTAGGTGATATACTGAGAATAAAGCGAGTAAATGAATGATATAGATATAGGAGTAAAAATGAGTAAAAAATATTTAAAGACATTATTGTGCTTACTTATGATGGGAGGCACATTTGGTGGAGTGATGAGTAATCAAGTTCAAGCTACTACTAAAAGAACTAAGAAGATTACAGTTACTAAGAAAGCTATGTTTTATGATCCTAGTGATGGTGAAAACTATCATGCTGGTCACTTATCTAAAGGAACCAAAACATATATTATTGGTTTTAATAAAATAAGAGGTAAAAGATTTGCATTATTTGCTGGTAATGCTACTTGTATTCTTGTTGCGAATACCAACTATCGTAATAAAAAGCTAAATTATAAGGTTAGGTACTATGATCCTACCTATCAAAAGACACCAGTATATAAAAAGCCTAAAAAGAAAGCTATAGTTTATAAAGAAGATCATATTGTGCTTCCAGAAGGCTACACTGTTTCAAATTTGGCTAAAGGACAATATAAGCCAAAATGGTTTTATGATAAGGTCGGTAAGAAAGGAATGAAGATAAATAAGTTCACTCCTGAATCCAAAGCCGATAATCAAGAAGTTGATCCAAGTCATTTAACGCTAGATCAACAAAAAAATTAAGTCTATTTGCAATGCGTATAATTAACGAAGCGCGTACTAAGTTAAATATTGCTCCTTTGAAGTATACAGAAAAAGCTCAAAATATGGCTAATGATGTTGCAGAAGAATATGTAAAAGATGGTTTTTCATTTGGCGTTTATCCTAGAGCAAATATGACATTAGATGAGAAATTGGGCCATCATGATGTACCAGCTTTAATTAGAGTTGCTAAAAAGTATGGATTAAACATTGATCATAATTCTATTGAAAATGGTTATGCTACTACAAAAGAGCCAGAAACTTTGACCGATATGAAGAGAGATATTTATAACGGTATTATAAGTATGATTATGGGTAAAAATTTGGAAGCTATTGAATTTGGACATGCTAATGGACTGTTAGACGCAGAAAGCACTTATAGTTTCTTTGATGATCCAGATACTGATGGAATTAGTGATCCGGAAGATCGAGCTAAGGCTAATGAATTATCAAGTAAAGAGTTTGCGCTTTCTTATTCAACCTCAGATGATGGTGAATGGAATGACTATCATTTTATTAGCTTTAATAAATATTGTGATGTTAATGCTCAAAGACCTTGGTAAAAATAGAAATTTATGATAAATCGCTAGATTAAATTCTAGCGATTTTTTGTATGAATTCGTTTACATAAAAGTTTTACTTACGAGAAAAAATTTTTTCTGGTAAAGTAATCAACGTTGCAATGAAAAGGAGGAAAGAATTAATGGATAATGCACAAAGTGGAATGAAAGCCCGTGTTGATGTTAAGCGTCCATGGCTTGCCATTCTCCCATTAATGCTAGGATCATTTGTAGGAATGTTCAGTGAAACCTCATTGAACATTGCCTTACCACAATTGATGAAGGCTCTTCAAGTTGGTCAGTCTTCAATTCAATGGCTGGTTACCGGCTATATGCTTGTAATCGGGATAGTCCTGCCACTTTCAAGTTTGCTTACTAAGTGGTTTACGACCAAAAAATTAGTTTTATTTGGCCTCGGTGCCTTTATTGTCGGTTCTCTTATTTCGGGATTCGGGGTTAATTTTCCGATGGTTTTAATCGGTAGAATGATCCAGGGGATCGGAACTGGAATCATTTTGCCTTTAATGTTTACTATTGCGATGTTGATTTTCCCACCAAATAAGTTAGGTACAGTTAATGGTGTTCTTGCTTTAGTAATCATGTTTGCTCCAGCAATTGGTCCAACTTTGACGGGCTTAATTTTAGCTGCTGGTTCATGGCGTGACATCTTCTTTACATTCGTCGTATTTTTAGTCATTTCCTTTGTAATCGGCTTATTTAGTTTGAAGAATGTTAGTCAAATTACTAAGCCAAAAGTTGATTTTGTGTCCATCATTTTGTCAATCTTTGCCTTCTCAGGTTTGATTGCGGGTGCAAGTTTTGCCAGCGAAATGGGTTGGCTTTCAGTACCAGTTCTTGCATGTTTAATCGTCGGTGTTATTGCCTTGATTTTCTATGTAAGACGTCAATTAAAACTTGAAGTACCTGTTTTAAACATGCGTGTGTTTAGACACCGCAACTTCACTTTGGGTGCAATTTTGGTCATGGTTGATTTTGGTATCATCTTGTCAGCAATGTATCTTTTGCCACAATACTTGCAAAATGGTTTGCTTGTAGCTGTTGCTTTGACTGGGATCATCATGCTTCCAGGTGGTGTCATTAACGCCGTAACTTCTGCTTTTGCTGGTAGAATGTACGATAATTTTGGTGCCAAGTGGCCTGCTAGAATTGGTTTTATCATTGCCTTCGTTGGTGCCGTGATGCTTAGTGTAGTAACTACGTACAGCACAATTTGGTATGTGATTTTAGCTCATTTCATCTTGATGATTGGTGCGCCGCTTGCTATGTCACCATCACAAACCTCAGCTTTGAACTCACTTAGGGGCCTTGAATCTGCCGATGGTTCTGCTATCTTGAACACCATGCAACAGATTGTGGGTGCTTTGGCAACTGCGCTTGCTACAAGTTTCTTGACTTTAGGTAGAAATGCGGTGAACGGTTTAGCTGCCTTCAAGTTCACTAACGGTGTGCACTACGGTATGTACTTCACCATTGCTTTGACAGTGATTGGTTTCATCGTTGCCTTATTTGTTAAGGATGATGGTAAGTATACTGATTAAAGAAAAAAGCTCATGAATACATCTTCTTGAAGTGAGACACTTTTAGGTCTTTTTCTACGTAAAGTCAAGCATAATAAGAAGTTTGGCATCATTTAAGGCCTTGTAGACGCCTAAGGCCATTGGGTCACTCGCAACGACGATCGCTGTTGGTCGATCTTTTAACTGCAATAATTGATTGGTAGCTTCTAAAGCTTCATCAGCTGACCAGTTAGCAGTAAAGATGTGACAATACTGATCAAAGTTGTGCATTTTCATCCAGGCGATATAGCCGTCTTCACGCAAGTCATCTTTTCTTAAAACAATTTTGCCATCTAAGTTAACTACGGCAGATTTACCACCAATATAGGCGATATTTCTATGTGCCATTTTTTAGCTTCTTCGTCGATTCCTTTATGCATATTCGAAAAGTAGGGGTCGTTGAATTCACGCATGTTGCCATAGCGCATAACTAAAGCAACTGAAAGGGAAGAATCAGGTTGTTTTGGTCCGCGCTTTTTGTTGGCTTTGTTGTAATTTAGCTTTCTGGCAATCTCGATTACACGACCACGTGCAGCTTCATTGATATGAAAGGTGGGATCATTGTTTAAGATTCGCAAAACGCTAGCAGGGGATACGCCTGCAATTTTAGCGATGTCTCTAATACTTGTCATAAAATTCCGCCATTTGTTTCATCAACTATTATACAATATCAAATTAATAATGGTCTGTACCAGGATTTGTGCCAAAGAAAAATGCCAGTTGATCGGACTGACATTTTTTGATAATAGAAAATAGAAATAGTTAAAAAGATAGGGTTAGATTTTATTTTAATTTACTTTATTACTTGTCTTCGTAGCCCTTTGGGTGACTCTTGTGCCACTTCCAAGCGGTTGCGATTACATCGTCGACATTTTCGTGCTTTGGCTTCCAGCCTAAAATGGTTCTTGCCTTAGTTGAGTCGGCAACAAGTGAGTCAGGGTCACCGCCACGACGTGGTCCCATAGTGTAAGGGATGTCGATACCGGTAACTTTCTTAGCACTTTCCAAAATTTCAAGGTTTGAGTAGCCGTGAGCAGTACCCAAGTTAAAGACATCTGACTTGTTGATCTTCATCATGTGCTTTAAAGCTAAGATGTGAGCGTCAATTAAGTCTTCAACTTGAACGTAGTCACGGACATTAGTACCGTCTTTAGTGTTGTAGTCATCACCGAAGATGGTAAATTTGCCGTCACCAGAAATAGCACTCTTCAAAATGTTTGGAATAAGGTGAGTTTCTGGAGCGTGGTCTTCACCGATTGTACCGTCGCTTGAAGCACCAGCAACGTTGAAGTAGCGAAGAGCAGTGTACTTAATGCCGTCAGCCTTGTCGGCCCAGGCCATGATCTTTTCCATCATCATCTTGGTTTCACCGTATGGGTTGATTGGGTTAAGTGGGGTGTCTTCTGTGATTGGCAACTTCTTAGGGATGCCGTAGGTAGCGGCTGAACTTGAGAAGACTAAGTACTTAGTACCAGCGTCATTCATTGCTTTCAAAAGTGAAATCATTCCAGCAACGTTGTTGTCGTAGTATTTAAGTGGTTTCTTAACTGATTCAGGTACCAATGAATATGCAGCAAAGTGCATAACAGCATCGATCTTTTCATCACGTAAAATCTTTGAAACTAAGAAGGTATCTTCGATATCGCCTTGGTAAAACTTGGCCTTTGGATCAACGGCTTTTCTGTGACCGGTGTACAAAGCATCAAGAACAACGACATCGTTGCCTTCCTTAACTAATTCACGAACAGCGTGTGAGCCGATATAGCCGGCACCGCCGATAACTAAAACTTTCATGTTTACTCCTTTTTTAATTGGTTATTAGTCTTTACTTAAACCGATTACATTATAACACATTATTTAGTAAATTATTTACTAATTTAAAATAAATTATTTAAATTAATTTAGCGTAAATGAGAATTCATGATCTTGCTCAGGATCGATGTGGTATTGCTCTTCTACATCGGAGCCCCAGCTGTCGATGCCGCCTACGCCGCGAACAGCTCCCGCGATTACCAATACGCTTCTACGAGCCAATGGCAACTCTTCAATGTGGGTAGCATTTTCTAATTCTTCTGCAGTGTATGGCAGTAAACTGAAGTTAAATGGCTGCTTAGTTTGCGTAATCTTTAAACTAAAGTCGCCATCTTTGTCCGCATTGTTTTGCGTAGAATTACGGGTGATGACTAATTCATTAGTCTGCATGTGCATCCCGTTTTCCTGTGGTACAAGATACTTAGTAACTGGCAAGCCGTCAATGTGGAAAGTTCCGCGTTCTGCTCCAGCCATTCTGTCAGGGTAGGTTTCACCAGACAAGCCAGTATAGTCAAAACTTTTAGCCTTGGTTGGCATAATGAATCTCATGCCGATAACAGGCAAAGGCGGCAAGCCTTTTTTACCAAAATAATGCACGGTAATCGTCATGTGACCAAAATCATTAATATTATAAATGATTTTGACTTTGGTTGCAGGAGTAGTTAAAGTTTCGTAGTCAAAAGCCACTTTTACTTCATGGGCAAATTCCTGATTGCTAAATTGATTATTGATTGGAGCGACAGGCAATTCGTCGAATTGGTGATCGTCAACTTGAACGTGAATACCCACACATTTAGTGAACATGTCAGCTCCTAGCCATTGGGCTGCTTTTTGATTAAAGCCGCTACCGCGATCGTTATCGGTGGTCGCCCGCCAAAAAGTTGGTGTAGGCGTGCGGTAAAGCCATTCTTTGTCCTTGATTTTCAAAGATTCAAGGCCACCACGCTCGTAGCTGAATAAATAGGCGAAATCTTGACCATTGACTCCTAAACTAGCTTCGCCATAAACGACGTGTAAATTATTTGTGTAAGCCATAGTAGTATCTAACCTCCTGCATTGCTGGTTTGGGTGTGCGGTCTGCGAACATTAAACCGTCGCCAGAGAATTCATAATCGGAGTGACGATCATCAAAGTCGCCACCGTAACGCAATACGTCCTGTCCGCTGACTGGATCATGCACAAGCAGAGCCTGATCGATGAAGTCCCAGATAAAGCCGCCCATGTACTGAGGGTATTTATCAATTAGCTTGATGTAAGAGCCCATGCCACCGTCGGAGTTGCCCATGTCGTGCATGTATTCACATTCGACAAGTGGCTTTTTAGGATTTTGGAGATATTCTTCTGCCTCTTTAGGTGGCAAATACATACAGCTTTCAAGGTCTGAGATTTCTTTCTTAAATTCTGGTGCATGGAAGACGCCTTCGTAGTGGGTGAGGCGAGAAGAATCGTGATCTTTGTAGAGTTTGTTCATAGCGGCGATGTTGCTGCCGGCATATGATTCGTTGCCAAGTGACCAGAATAAGATTGCAGTGTGATTCTTGAAGGTTTCATAATTGCTGCGGGCACGGTCGACGACGACTTCACGCCATTCGGGGATGCTGCCGGGTACATTGGAAGTAGCTTCAACTTGGCCTAACTTTTGCCAGGTGCCGTGGGACTCCAAATTGTTTTCCGCCATCATGTAAATTCCGTTTTGATCGCAGAGATAGTACCAAGGAATTTGATTTGGATAGTGGCAGGTCCTAACGGCATTGATGTTGTTGTGTTTAAAGGTAGCAATGTCTTGCTTCATGTCGGCTAGGGTAATACTGCGGCCACGCTTAGCATCCCATTCGTGACGATTAACGCCGTTGATGATTAATCTTTTTCCGTTAAGCAAAACCACATGATCCTTGGTAATTTCAATTTTTCTAAAACCAAATTGGTAAGGAATAAGTTCAACTAATTTGCCATCTTGGTCATGAACTTCAATGATTAATTGATAAAGGTATGGATCATGGTTGTCCCATAGGTGAACATTGGCAAAAGTTTCGTTTTCAATTTCAACGGTTGATTTAAGTGGCAACTTTTTATTAAGCAAAGTTTTGCCATCGATATCTTCAATTAAGACGTGGACATTGCCACTGGTTTTACCCATAAAGTGCAATTTAGCGTTGAAGACACCGTCATGGTAATCATTAACAACAGTTGGTTTGATATCTAGATCCATTAGATGAGTCCGAGGTAAGGCTAAGAGTTCAACTGAACGAAAAATACCGGAGAATCTAAACATATCTTGATCTTCTAGCCAGGAAGCAGTGCTGTGTTTGAAGACTTCGACAGCTAAGATGTTGTCTTTTGCTTGAATGTAAGGTGTAAGATCGAATTCGGAAGGTGTGAAACTATCTTCGGCGTAACCGATGAAGTGACCGTTGAGATAGACATACATGGCCCGTTCAACGCCTTCGAATTGAATATGGATGTCATGGCCGGCTAAAGCAGGATTTAAGTCAAAGTGTTTAAGATATGAACCGACTGTGTTGTCTTTTCCTTGACTAAAATCGCCATCCTTGATGCCGCGCCCCAGGGTGTAGGCAGGTTTACGATAGATTTTGCTTTCCCAGGGATACAGAATGTTAGTGTATTGATTTTGGGCGTAGCCGTTTAATTCAATTTCACTAGGAACGGGGATGGTGTCAAAGGAAGATGAGTCAAAGCTGCGTTTGTAAAAATCAATGGGCCGGCTTTGAGGATCTTTTGAAAAATGAAACTGCCAGGCACCGTTGAGGCTTTGTTTAAAACTGCTGCTGTGGTTTTGCCATTCACGGTAATCTTTGTAAAAAGGATGATCACTGTGAGCTGGCAGTTGATTAATCCTGAAGACTTCAGGATCATCAAGCCATTTGATATTTGCTTTCATGATAAGACCTAGTTTCTATAAAAAATATATTTTGAAAACGGTTTTATTATAACACCAAATTAAATAATTTATCAAATAAATAAATAATTTAGTTGTTAAAAGTAAATAAATTAATTGGCAAATCTCGAGGAAAATATTTTTGAATAAAATTGATCTTTATTGGAATTAAGTAAATATTTTGTATAATAAAGACAGGAATATTAGTAAATGGGAAAGAAATAATTATGACAACTATTAAAGAAATTGCACAAAAGTCGGGGTATTCTTCTGCGACTGTTTCGCGGTTGCTCAATAATGATCCTAACTTATCGATTACTGCAGATACCAAAAATAAAATTTTAGAAATTGCTAATAAGCTTGGTTATTGGAAAGACCACCAAGAAAAGGAAATTAAGCCTACAATTGCGCTTCTTTACCGCACTAACCATAAAGAACAGTTGCAAGATGAGTATTTTACTTCTTTAAAGCAAGCCTTGGTAGAAACCGTTAAGCAAGAATCAATGAAGATGAAGACCTTTTATAATGCGGCTGACTTAATTGAAAATGCCTCATTGTTCCAAGGTTTTATTGGAGTAGGAGCAGCGCCAATCGAAAATGCTGAGTTGGTAAAATTGCACGGAGTTTTACCAAATGGGGTGTTTGTTGATACTAATCCAGCTCCCGAATTGTTTGATTCAATTAGACCTAACTTAACTTTAACAGTTAAGAATGCTATTGATTTGTTTATTAAAAACGGCTATAAATCGATTGGTTTTATTGGTGGTGTTGGCCCTAAGCATGATCATATTCAAGAAAATGATCCACGTTCCGTTGCCTTTGCGGAATATATGAAGGTTCGCGGAAAAGATGACAGCAACATGTTCGTTTCAGGACCATTCAGCGTTGAAAATGGTTATAAGCTTGGCAAAGAAGTAATAAAGAAGTACAAGAACAATTTACCAGATGCATTTTTAATTGCTTCTGATACATTAGCAGTCGGTGTTTTACAGGCCTTTAACGAAGAAAATATTAACGTACCAAAAGATACCGCAATCTTGAGTATCAATAACAGTAATGTAGTGAAGTACGTATCACCACCACTTTCTTCTTACAACATCAACCAGCAGGAAATGATTGATTTAGCTTTAACTATGCTGACCAATTTAATTATTCAACCTGATCGTGCGCATATTGATGTGAATATGAACACTAACTTGGTGGTACGTAAAAGCTTTATTCCTAAAGGTGAGTAAATTTTTTAGTAAATAAAAATTTTTTATTTTGAATATTTTGAAAAGAGAATGCTGAAGCATAGCATTCTCTTTTATTATTTACTCTAAGTAAATAATTTAGTTATATTAAATAAATAATTTACCAAAACTGACACTAAGCGTATACTCAGATATGTAAACGATTACAGATGATAACAATTTAGGAGGAAGCATTATGACAAACGGTCATAAAAATTCAGGGAAACAAATAATTTCCTATGCATCATTCTGTCTGGGTAACTTAGGACACGCAGCTTTTTATGGTGTAATGAGTACATACTTTATTATTTTTATTACTAGCGGAATGTTCAGTGGGCTAGAGCAATCAGTAGCTGATAAATTGATTGGTTTAATCACTGGCTTAATGGTAGTGATTAGAATTGTCGAGTTGGTTATTGACCCAATCTTGGGCAACATAGTTGATAATACCAAAACAAGATGGGGAAAGTTTAAGCCATGGATTTTCTTGGGTACTGTAGTTAGTGCAGTATTATTATTAATTTTATTTACTGGAATCTTTGGCTTAGCGCAAAGCAATTGGATTCTTTTCGCTATCTTATTCGTAATTATCTACATCGGTTTTGATATCTTCTATTCATTATCCGATGTTTCATATTGGGGTATGGTTCCGGCTTTAAGTGAAGATTCACATGAGCGTGGTATTTATACTTCATTGGGTGCCTTTTCAGGTGCTATTGGTTGGAACGGTTTAGCAATTATCGTTGTTCCTTTAGTAACTGGGGTAACTTATGCAGTTACTGGTAAACATGAAGAAGGCGCACCAGGTTGGCTTGCCTTTGCGGCCGTAATTTCAGCTTTAGCAATTGTTTGTGCCATTATTGTTTGCTTAGGTACTAAAGAAAAGCACAATTTAATTAGAAATTCAGCCAAGCAGAAAACTACTTTGCCTCAAGTCTTCAGTGCTATTTTCCATAACGATCAAATTCTTTGGCCGAGTTTAGCCTACTTAGTCTTTTCACTTGCTAACACTATTACTAACGGGGTTTTGTTCTACCTGTACAAGTTTGTCATTGGTAAACCAGGCGAATTCTGGGTTGTAGGGCTTGCTGCAACGATTGTAGGGTTCTGTGTCAGTCCATTATTCCCAGTTTTAAATAAGTACATTCCAAGAAAATGGTTGTTTGTTGCAGGTCAAACTTGCATGATCTGTGCTTATCTTTTATTCATTTTCTGCCGTGATAATGTTGTGTTAATGGACTTAGGGTTGGTTTTATTCAACATCAACTTTGCTCAATTAGTAACTGTTTTGACCTTAACTGATGCGATTGAATATGGTCAGCTTAAGAGTGGTCAAAGAAACGAGGCCGTCGTTTTGGCAGTTCGTCCAATGATCGATAAATTCACTGGTGCTGTTTCTAATGCTTTGGTTGGATATGTAGCTATTGCAGCTGGTATGACAGGTGCCGCAACTGCTGCCGACATGACAGCACACGATATCAGCACTTTTAATACAATGGCCTTATATATTCCTTTAATCTTAGCTGTGATTTCAATCATCGTGTTCTTAAGCAAAGTAACTTTGACCGAAAAGAAACACGCCGAAGTTGTTGAAGAATTGAAGACTAAGCTTGCTGAAGGTGAAATCGAAAAAGACGATTCAACTAAAGCAAGACCTAGACAGCAAAAGATTTACGCACCAGCCGATGGTGAATTGATGCAAATGTCCTCCGTCGTCGATGAAGATGGTAAGCCATTCCCAGGAAAGGGATTCGCAATCAAACCAAGTGCCGGCAAGATCTATGCACCATTCGATGGTAAGATTAGATTTACCTTTGGTACAAAACACGCCTTTGAGATTGTCTCAGATAATGGCTTGCAAGTAGTCGTCCACGTTGGTCTTGGAACAGTAAACTTGCGTGGTGAAGGCTTTGAAACGTATTATGATGATGGACAAGAAGTCAAGAAGGGCAACTTATTACTAGAATTTGATCGTGATTTGGCTCTTAAGAATGGCTACAAGGATACGATCATTACCTTCTACACTCAACCAGGTAGAATTAAAAAAGCTAGTCCAATTAAAGCAGGTTCTACTGTAAAACATGGTGATGAAGTAGTAGAAGTCCAGTTTAAGTAGAGGTTTAAAAATGACAAAAACATTATCACGTTTTCTTTATGGTGGAGACTACAATCCCGATCAATGGACAGAAGAAACATGGCCTGAAGACATTAAGGTCTTTAAAAAGGTAGATTTAAATTCAGCTACAATTAATATTTTCTCTTGGGCAGTTCTTGAACCTAGAGAAGGAGTCTATGACTTTTCTAAATTAGACAAGATCGTTCAAGAATTATCTGATGCAAACTTTGATATTGTGATGGGTACGGCAACAGCCGCAATGCCAGCCTGGATGTTTAAAAAGTATCCGGATATCGCAAGAGTTGATTACCAAGGCAGACGTCACGTCTTTGGTCAGCGGCACAATTTCTGTCCGAACAGCAAGAATTATCAAAGACTGGATAGTGAGTTAGTTGAAAAATTGGCCCAGCACTACGCTGACAATCCGCATATCGTAGTTTGGCACGTGAACAATGAATACGGTGGCAACTGCTACTGTGGAAATTGTCAAAACGCCTTCCGTGACTGGTTGAGAAACAAATACAAGACCTTGGGTGCGCTCAACAAGGCTTGGAACATGAATGTTTGGAGTCACACGATTTATGACTGGGATGAAATTGTTGTTCCAAACGAGTTGGGGGATGCATGGGGTCCAGAAAGTAGCGAAACCATTGTTGCTGGCCTTTCAATCGACTACTTGCGCTTTCAATCCGAAAGTTTGCAAAACCTCTTCAAGATGGAAAAGGCAGTCATCAAGAAGTACGATCCTGAAACGCCTGTAACTACTAACTTCCACAGTTTGCCAAACAAGATGATTGACTATCAAAAGTGGGCCAAGGATCAAGATATTATTTCCTATGATAGTTATCCAACTTACGACGCACCTGCTTATAAGCCAGCATTCTTGTATGACTTAATGAGAAGCCTTAAGCATCAACCATTTATGTTAATGGAATCTGCACCTTCACAAGTTAACTGGCAATCTTACAGTCCACTAAAGCGTCCAGGTCAAATGGCCGCAACTGAATTGCAAGCTGTTGCTCACGGTGCTGACACTGTTCAGTTCTTCCAATTAAAGCAAGCAGTGGGTGGTTCCGAAAAATTCCACAGTGCAATTATTGCTCATTCACAAAGAACTGATACTAGAGCCTTCTGTGAATTGGCTGATTTGGGTCAAAAATTAAAGGAGGCTGGTCCAACAATCTTAGGTTCAAAGACTAAAGCTAAAGTCGCAATTGTCTTTGATTGGAGCAACTTCTGGTCATACGAATATGTTGATGGCATTACTCAAGATTTGAATTATGTTGACTCAATTTTGGACTACTACCGTCAATTCTATGAACGCAACATTCCAACCGATATTATTGGTGTTGATGATGACTTTAGTAACTATGACTTGGTTGTTGCACCAGTGCTTTACATGGTTAAAGCAGGTTTAGCTGAAAAGATCAACAGCTATGTTGAAAAGGGCGGCCACCTCGTTACTACCTACATGTCAGGTATGGTTGATTCAACTGACAATGTTTACCTTGGCGGCTATCCTGGTCCATTGAAAGATGTCACCGGCATCTGGGTTGAAGAAAGCGACGCAATGGTTCCAGGTCAAAAAGTTAGAGTCACGATGGATGGCAAAGAATACGAAACTAACTTAATGTGTGATTTGATTCATCCAAATAAGGCCAAAGTTTTGGCAAGCTACGCTGATGAGTTTTACACTGGCACTGCTGCGATTACTGAAAATGATTATGGCAAAGGCAAGGCTTGGTACGTTGGAACCAAGTTAGGTCACCAAGGTTTGACACAATTATTCAACCACATTGTGCTTGAAACTGGAGTTGAATCATTAGTTTGCGACAGCCATAAGCTTGAAGTAACTAAGCGTGTCACAGCAGATGGCAAGGAACTTTACTTCGTGCTTAACATGAGCAATGAAGAAAGAGAATTGCCAAATAAATTTGCGGATTATGAAGACATCTTAACTGGCGAAAAAGCTAAGAGTTCAATGAAAGGATGGGATGTCCAAGTCTTAACCAAGTAACAAATCCTATTTCTTTCCCTCGAATTTAGATCAATAAATAAGGAAGCTAGGCGAAATTTCTAACTTCCTTTTGAGTACCCCAGAACGTGGCGTGGAAGAGTTGAGAAAATTGTTGCCTGACACGCTTGTCTTGGATGGCAAGAGGGTGAATGACATTTCAAGAATAGAGCTTAAACAATGGTTAAAGTGTAATAATATCACTTAACTGTGAATATAGTATAAATAAAAAGACCACTGACGGAATAAATCAGTGGTCTTTTTATATGCGAACAAGTGCATCATTATTTCCAATGCACTAGGATGTTTGGAAAAACGTGACTATATCAAGAGATGAAAATGTAGTCATCGAAATAGCTAACTTTCATTAGCTAAATCTAATATTATTATAGTACATATCTAGATAATAAAGGGAGTTATTTATCCTTTTTGTTTACGCCTTTTTCAATAATATAAGAGCGACATTATGACTAATATGCTTTATACTAGTGATGTAAGCGATAAGAAATAACGATGGAGGCTTAAAAAATGAGTATAGTAAATAATGATTTTCATAAAATTTTGACTGAAAGACATTCAGTACGTAGATTTGATCCATCCATAAAAATTAGTCATGAAGAAATGAATGAAATGCTGGAAGAAACTATCACTGCTCCTTCCGCATGCAATTTGCAAGCCTGGAAATTCATAGTTGTTGATACAAAAGAGGGTAGAGAGAAGCTGCACCAATACTTTATGCCTTTTAACTTCCCGCAAGTTGATAATAGCTCTGCCATAGTCCTATTCTTCGGTAACACGTTGGCTTTCAAGAAATACAGTCAATTATGGCACAGCATGTATGAAGAAAAGAAAGTAACTAAGGAAGCAATGGAAGCGGCTTTAAATACATTCATGCCACTATATGAAAAGGCACCACAAGAAATGTTAGTTGCGGATTCGATGGTTGATTCTTCACTTGCTGCCATGCAATTTATGTTGATTGCACGTGAGCACGGTTATGACACTAATGCGATGGCAGGTTATGATGCTAAAAAGGCTGCAGCCGTGATGGGACTTGATCCTAAGCAATACGTACCAGTAATGGCAATTGCGATTGGTAAGCACGATCCAAAGGCTGAAGATGAGATTACAACTACTAGATATCCACTTTCAGAATTGGTTGATTATGAATAGATAAGAAAAAACGAAGATTAGGGATAGGTTGAATACCTATCTCTTTTTTTGTAAACCAAAATAAAAATCATACGGTATGATATACATGCACTAAAAAAGCAAGCATGTTAGAACAAATATGATATAACAAATCATGAATTGAGATGAGAATATGAAAGATACGCCTAAATATTTAGCAATCGCAGAAAAGCTAAAACATGAGATTGAAACAGGGGAATATCAACCTAATGATCAACTTCCTAAAGAATTCGATCTAGCAAGATCATACAATGTTAGTCGCATCACGGTTCGTAATGCTATGAAAGAGTTGGAAAGCCAAGGCCTAATCTATCGAATCCAAGGTGCAGGCACTTATGTAAAGGAACGTAATTTAATGCATGCTACAGTAGATTCAAATCAATTGGAATTAATCAATCTTAAAAAGTACAAATTGAAATTGCTTGATTTTGAAGTAGGGCAAGTAATTCCAAAAATCACAGAAGCCTTAAATGTTCAGCCATATGATATCGTCTATACAATAAAACGAGCAGCAATAGCAACAAATAAGCAACTTGTGGCTTTTCAAAAAATTTGTATTCCTGCCAAAGTAATCCAAGGCCTGAATATGGAAATGATGGAATCTTCAATATATCCATTAATCCAACAAAAACTTAATGTTAAGCCTGCTAAGGCAACACGCGAAATTTCCTTAGTTCATGCTGATCAGGATTTGATTGCTAAAGGCGAAGTAAAAGGTCAAGTTGAAGAAAAGGAACCACTACTTAAATGGCTGCAAAAATCATATTTGAGTGGTGGCCGGGCGTTTGAATGGAACGAAACTTACTACCGCATAACAAAATTTCCAATAAAAGAAGCAATTGTCTTATAGATTTAAAAGGAGAGAATAATAAAAATTCTCTCTTTTTGTTATAACAATATTGGCGAAACAAAATATGTTATATCATATATTTGCAAGTGAGATGTAGACGGTTACAAAAAGAGGGAGAGAAATTATGAGTAGTAATTCGACGCCATCGGGTTTAAAGAAATTCGAAAATGGTTTTATCAGAATTGCCGGAAAAATTTCCGGTAACAGATTATTATTAACGCTGCGTGATACATTTGTACTTGTCGCAGCTACGACTATGATTGCCGGTTTCGGTATCATGATCCAAAATGTTATCGTAGACCCAATGAATGGTTTAATTTTCGGTAAGCAAGGCCTTCAATTAGGTCGTTTAATTTCCAGATCTTGGGCCACTTGGCAACAAAGTGGATTTGAACATGGACTGCAAACTGTAGCAAACTTAATCGCTCTGGTTTCTAACGGTATATTAAACTTTTTTCGCTTTGCTTCTAGTAGTAATTTTCAGTTGGAAAGTCTCAACCAGATTCTTTAGAGACAGAACAGAGCACATGACAGATGTTCTATTTGGACTTGCAGCATTCTTTATAAGAATGTAGGAAAAGCTATTGAATCAGGTGTGAAGTTAGCTTTGGGGACTGATGCTGGTACTTTCATGAATCCACTTAAAGATACGGCTAAAGAACTTACCGAATTAACTAAAGCTGGTGCTAGCAATTATCAAGCACTTTGCGCGGCTGGTTTAGGATCTGCGGAATTGCTTAAGATTGATCAAGATTACGGTTCTTTAGAAGTAGGAAAATATGCAGATTTCTTAGTGCTGAAAGATAATCCGTTAAAAGACGTATCTGCAGTTGAACAAGCTGATAAACAAGTTTACCAACATGGTGAAAGAAAATTTTAATAAGCAAAATGGTCTTAGTGTGAGCTAAGGCTATTTTTTTGCAGACAAGCGTCTGGCTTTTTTAATTCATCTAATTAAACATTTTATTTATTCTAGTAAACTATTTACTAAAAGAAGTGAAAGAGATATACTAGTAGCTGAAAACGATTACAGTACAAATTTGAGGTACAAACAATGAATAAAGAAGAATTACTTACTGAATACGAAAAAACTTTTGGTGAAAAGGGACAAGATGTATTCTTCTCACCAGGTAGAATTAATGTTATTGGTGAACACACCGACTATAATGGTGGGCATGTTTTCCCAGCCGCAATTAGCTTAGGTGTTTATGGCGTTTATGGTCCAAGAGAAGACAAGAAAGTACGTCTTTTCTCAGGCAATGTTGATGGTGATATCGTCGAATTTGATATTGATGATACCACTGTAGAGAAAGACGATCGTTTCTGGGCTAACTACTTTAAAGGCATGATCACTTACTTACGTGAAAAATACGACAACATCAATCATGGCTTTAACCTGTATATTAAAGCCAACTTACCATCAGGCTCAGGCTTATCATCAAGTGCTGCCATCGAAATGTTGATGGGGATTATCTTAAAAGATGAATTCAACTTAGATGTTGATCGGATTGTATTAGCTAAGATGGGTCAAAGAACCGAAAATGAATTTGTAGGCTTGAACTCAGGTATTATGGATCAATTTGCCTGCATTATGGGCAAAAAAGATAGTGCCATTTTCCTCGATTGCAATACTTTGAAATATGAATACATGCCACTTGCTTTAGGCGAATATGAAATTATTATCATGGCCACTAACAAGCCACATACTTTAGCTGATTCTGCATATAATGACCGTGTTCGCGAATGTCATGATGCAGTTAAGAAATTACAACAAAAGCTTGATATTAAGGCTCTAGGTGAGTTAGATAACGACACTTTCGATGAATATTCTTACCTTATTGATAATGAGACAGAGCTAAAGCGTGCTCGTCATGCCGTTAGTGAAAACCAAAGAACCTTACGCGCAACTAAGGCGATGAAAGATGGCGACTTAGAGAAGTTGGGTCGCTTGATCGATGCTTCACACGTTTCACTTCATTATGATTATGAAGTAACTGGTAAGGAACTCGATACGTTGGCTGAAGCTTCATGGAAGCAACCGGGTGTATTGGGTGCCAGAATGATTGGTGGTGGCTTCGGTGGTAGTGCAATTGCTATTGTTAAGAAGTCAGAAGCAGAAAACTTTAAGAAAAATGTTGGCGATATCTACCGTGACAAGATTGGTTACGATGCCAGCTTCTATGATGCAGAAATCGTTGATGGTACTAAGAGAATATAATTTTTATGGAAGGGTAAGTTATGAAGGTTATTGAAAAGTTTGCGGATAAAGTAATTAGTAGTGGTGCTTATAAGCCGCTTGATCGTGTTTATGTAATTAATAAAATTCGTGGTCTGGTTGGTGATCATGATGAAGAAGAAAATGATCAAGCAGCTGTTAAACAATTAGTAGATATGGCTGTGAAGAATAAAAAAATACCAGATGATGTAACTTCACGGGAGGTGCTGAATGATCAACTGTATGATTTAGCAACCCCAACTCCATCTGAGACTAATAGTATCTTTTGGCAAAAAATGGAAAAATCTTCTGAAAAAGCAACTGATTGGTTTTATAAGCTTTGTGTAAACAACAATTACGTTAAAAAAGAAGCTATTGCCAGAAATGTTGTCTTTTCAGGAACTAGTTCAAAAGGACATGGCCTTGAAATTACGATTAATTTGTCCAAGCCAGAAAAAGATCCAAAGGCTATCGCAGCAGCGGCTCATGCAACTGGCAAAAAATACCCACAATGTGCTCTTTGCCTTGAAAACGAAGGCTACTTAGGTGGCTATGGTAAAAATGCTCGTTCTAATTTGAGAATTATTCGCATGAATATTGCTGGTCGTCCTTGGGGCTTCCAATATTCACCATATGCTTACTTCAATGAGCATTGTATTTTCTTGGATCAAAAGCATATTCCCATGGTTATTAACCAGCAGACTTTGATTAACTTAGTTGAAATTGAAAAGACTTTCCCACATTACTTTGTTGGTTCAAATGCTGATTTACCAATTGTTGGTGGCTCAATGTTAGCTCATGAGCACTATCAAGGTGGTCGTCATACCTTCCCAATGATGAAGGCTAAGATTAAGAAATCTGTTGTCTTTAATGAATATCCAGATGTTAAGGCTGGGATTGTTGATTGGCCAATGAGTGATTTGCGCCTTATTAGTAATAATTCACTTGATCTAATCGATCTTGGTAGCCAAATTATTAAGTTCTGGGATCAATATTCTGATGCTGATCGTGATATTAAGGCCTTTGATGGAGAAACGCGTCATCATACGGTAACTCCTATTATGCACCGTGAGGGTAAGGGCTTTGTGCTTGATTTGGTACTGCGTGATAATAATACTAATAAGGATTATCCACTGGGTATTTTCCACCCACATAAGCAGTTGTGGCACATTAAGAAAGAAAATATTGGCTTAATTGAAGTTATGGGACGTGCTATTTTACCAGGTCGTCTGAAGAGTGAACTTGAAGAAGTTAAGAAATATTGGCTTGGCGAAGATAATGACATGGCAGATAGTCATAAAGAATGGGCTGACAAAATTAAGTCAGAACAAAACATTACTAAGGACAATGTCGATCAAGTAATGGAACAAGCTTTGGTTGAAGTCTTCGAGCAAGTTTTGCAAGATGCCGGTGTGTTTAAGAACAATGCAGATGGCGACAAGGGCTGGAATAAATTTATCTCAACTTTGATTGAAAATGTAGGTTAATAATGAAAACTTCTTTTATAAAATATGGCAGAAAAGATAGTAGAGATCTATGCGAAATCACATTGACAAATGATCATGATATGGTCGTCAATGTTCTGAATTATGGTGCCACTCTTGAAAAAGTACTGCTTAATGGTGAAAATATGATTTTATCATTGAAGTCACCAGCGGATTATTCAAGAGAACGCAACTTCTTAGGCGGTACCGTTGGTAGAATTGCAGGACGCGTGCGTGAAGGACAGTGGAAGCATGGTCAAGAAATCCATCAATTGCCGTTAAATGATGGTGAAAATCATATTCATGGCGGTATTGGAACTGATATGCAAGTCTGGAATTTTAGGCCATCTTGTGATGGAAAAACTGCTAAAGTAGATTTAACTTTATTTGATCCAGATGGGCATAATGGTTATCCTGGTAATTTAAAATTACATGCTTGCTATGAGCTTGATAATGAAAATACTTTGCGTTATTCCTTAGAAGCTGTTAGTGATAAACTGACTATTTTTAATCCGGTTAACCATACTTATTTCAATTTAGGCGATCGAGCAGAGAATTTGGATTTACAAATGAACGCAGATTATTATTTGCCCGTTGATAAAACAGGTTTACCTGATCGTGGCATGGAAGAAGTTGAAGGTACAGCTTTCGATTTTAGACAAAAGAAGCGAGTAGGGGATGCATTACATAGTAATGATGCTCAAATCAAACTTCGCAATGGATTGGACCATCCGTTCATTTTAAATGGCAATCTGCCGAATGCAGTGTTGAGTTCAAATAAGCATAAATTGACTGTGACAACAAATGCTCCAGCGTTAGTGCTTTATGCTGGTAATCATTTTGATCATACAGGTATCCCTGATAATATTGGTCAATATGATGGATTGACCTTTGAAGCACAGTGTCCACCAGCTGAAGGTAATGATTTAGGTCAAATTACTCTTTTGCCGAATGAAAAGTTTAAGCGGACCGTTGATTGGAAATTTGAATAAAGTAAAAAGATGATTGCCCAACAAAGCAATCATCTTTTTACTTTATTTAGTATTCATTTGGCGAAAAATTTTAGGACTAAAACCAGAATATTTCTTAAAAGCCTTAGAAAAAGTAAATTCATCAATATAACCTACTGCTTCAGCAATTTGTCGAATGGAGTTTGGACTATCTTTTAATCTATTTTTAGCTTCTTCCATACGAATTTTTATTAAAAATTTTTGCGGTGAAGTATTAAAACCATTTTTGAAAAGATTATATAAGTAGCTGCGAGAAACATCGAGTTTATTACATAGAGATGCTATTGAACAACTATGATCATCATAATTATCATGCAGATATTTGGATGCTATTTTTAATTGTTCTGAATTAGCAATATGTTGCTTTTTCTTCTTAACGGGATATTCTGTGTCAAGATAATAAAAAGTTTGATAAATTAGGGATTCTGTTAGTAAGTCATTAGTTAGCACATTGGGATTATGAACTACTTCAAATAGTTTATTTAAGCTTTTGCAAAAATTAGAACCTTCGACCTGCCTTAAGTAATGCTTTGAAGACAAAATAGAGCCTGATAGCATTGTGGCAATTTTTAAGCCAGATAATCCAATCCAAAAGTATGTCCAGGGTTCCTTACCGTCTGCTTGATAAAAACAGGGAACCCCCTTAGGCAGAATAAATATGTCTCCAGCTTTAAGTTGAACTGCTTCATGATTTGCAGAGGAAAAAACGCCTTTCCCTTTAAGTATATAATGAATAACGTAATTCTTTCGCACATTATTTCCTGTGAAGTAGTAATTAGGTAAGCAACTTTCCTTGCCGAAAAATAGGACGTTACTTTCCAGGCTAATATCATTTAAGGTTTTGTATTCACCCTTCATTTTTATTCCCCTATGAAAAAAATATCATATTTTTACATGTTAACATGTATTTTATCATTCTTACAGAATGGCGACAATATGATAATCATTATATTTAACATGTCAAAATGATTATTGAACAAAATGACAATAATGCTAATTAAAATACTATGGTTTGTTGTATTTAAATAGGCAATAATAATGAATGTAAATAATGAAAGCGCTTAAAGAAGGCTCAGAAGAGAATTTAATAGTTGAGGAGTGATTTTTATGAAAGGATGGCTGAAAAAGGCTGCTCTTATCGGAGCAGCTATTGTAACAGCTGTAAGTCTTTCAGCTTGTGGAAAGCAAGATAGTAATTCTGGTAAAAAAGTTACTATTGAGTATTTCAACCAAAAGAAGGAAATGTCGAGTACTTTAAAATCAATTATTAAGGATTTCGAAAAAAAGAATCCCGACATTCATGTAAAAGAAGTAGATGTACCAAATGCTGGTACGGTACTGAAAACTAGAATTTTATCTGGTGATGTTCCTGATGTTATTAATATTTACCCACAAAATATTGATTTTCAAGAGTGGGCTAAAGCTGGTTACTTTGAAGATATGACTCATGCACCATATATTAAAAACATTAAGAATAATTATGCGGATTCATTCAAAGTTAACGGCAAAATCTATAATGCACCACTTAGTGCAAATGTCTATGGCTTCTTCTATAACGCTACTGAATTTAAGAAGTTAGGTATTAAGCCACCAAAAACTTGGGATCAATTCAAACAAGCCGTTAAGAAAATCAAAGCTAGTGGCAAAGCACCATTTGCAGTAGCTGGAACTGAACCATGGACTTTGAATGGTTATCATCAATTATCTCTTGCAACTGTAACTGGCGGTGCAAAACAAGCTAACAAGTTGCTCAGATTCTCAGCTCCAAATGGAATTAAGGTCAATAATCCGTATATTCAAAAAGACTTTACGCGTTTAAATTTATTGCGTGAAAATGCTCAAAACAACTGGCGTGGTGCTAGTTACAATGACGCAGTTGTTTCATTTGCAAATGGTCAAAGTCTAATTATGCCAAATGGTTCTTGGGCTTTACCAATGATTAATCAACAAAAACCTAAATTTGAAGTTAGAACTTTTGCTTTTCCAGCTGCTAAAGCAGGTCATGAAATGACAGTTGGTTCAGGTGACTTAGCTTTATCAATTTCTTCAAAGAGTAAGCATAAGAAAGCCGCTGAAAAATTTGTTGCTTATATGACAACACCTGCTGCTATGCAGAAATATTATGACGTTGATGGAAGTCCTGTTGCGGTTAAAGGAGTTAAACAAAAGGGGTTTGATTCTCAATTAGGTGGTTTATCAAGCTTGGCGTTTACAAAACACGATATGGTCTGGCTTGCTCAAGATTGGACTAGTGAAAATGATTTCTTTAATTTAACTGCAAGTTACTTAATGACAGGTAATGAGCAACAAATGGTTAATGATATGAATACGTTCTTTAACCCAATGAAGGCTTCTAATTAGGGGGATGCAAAAATGAAATCGAAAAATTTTATTGAAAAATATTGGGGTTGGCTATTTTTAATCGTCCCAATTTTTCTGCAACTCATCTTCTTCTACTTTCCATTAGTTCAAGGTGCGTTTTACAGTTTTACTAATTGGACTGGTTTAACTTACAATTATAAATTTGTGGGTTTGAACAATTACAAGTTATTGTTTATGGATCAGAATTTTGCTAAGTCGATTGGCTTTACTTTAATATTAACAATTTGCCTTATTGTGGGTGAAATCGTTATCGGAATTCTGGTAGCTCGTGCTTTAAATTCTAAAATTAAAGGCCAAACCTTTTTTAGAGCATGGTTCTTCTTCCCAGCTGTTTTGTCAGGTTTGACAGTCGCTTTGATTTTTAAACAAGTTTTCAACTATGGTTTACCAGCAATTGGTAATGCACTTCATATTTCATGGTTGCAAACGAGTTTATTAGGTACCGACACTGGAGCAATAATTGCTACAATTTTCGTCCTCCTCTGGCAAGGTGTAGCTATGCCGATCATTATTTTCTTAGCTGGTTTACAAAGTATTCCAGATGAAATCAAAGAAGCTGCTGAAGTCGATGGTGCTAATAGTCGTCAAATCTTTTGGAAGATTGAACTTCCTTACATGTTGCCAAGTATTTCAATGGTCTTTATCTTAGCTCTTAAATCAGGTTTAACTGCTTTCGACCAAATCTTTGCAATGACGGCTGGTGGACCAAACAACTCAACTACTTCATTAGGTTTGTTGGTTTACAACTATGCCTTTAACAATAACTCATTTGGTTATGCTAACGCGATTGCGATTGTATTATTCCTTTTGATTGCAATTGTTTCATTTATCCAAATCAAAATTTCTAATAAGTATGCCGTTGAATAAGAGGAGTATACAAAATGGAAAAAGAAAACAAATCAAAGAAATTTTGGGATTATGCCTTACTGATTGTCGGTGGAATGTTAATTTTAATCCCATTGCTTTACACATTTTTAAGTTCATTTAAGACAACTAAACAAATCATGGAACATTTCTTTGCATGGCCTAATCCTTGGACCACTGCAAACTTCCAAAGATTATTTGCCGATGGAGTAATGAATTATTTCGGTAATTCAATTATCATTACAGTTTTATCTATTGTTTTGGTAATGATTTTTGTACCAATGGCCGCATATTCCATTGCAAGAAATATGTCCAAAAAGACAGCATATAACTGGATGTACATCTTATTAATCATTGGTATCTTTGTTCCTTTCCAAGTAATTATGATTCCGATTACAGTAATGATGAGTAAACTTGGTTTGGCTAACATGTGGGGACTAATCATCTTGTACTTAACTTACGCTGTACCTCAAACATTATTCCTTTATGTCAGCTATATTAAACAAAGTGTTCCTGAAAGTTTGGATGAAGCTGCTGAAATTGATGGTGCTAACAAGATTACTGCTTACTTTAAAATTATCTTCCCATTGTTAAAGCCAATGCACGCAACCACATTAATTATTAATGCTATGTGGTTCTGGAACGACTTTATGCTTCCATTGTTGATTTTAAACAGAGATTCAAAGATGTGGACTTTGCCATTGTTCCAATACAACTACACTGGTCAATACTTCAATGACTATGGTCCAAGTTTCGCATCATACGTAGTTGGAATTATCACAATTACAATTGTGTACTTGATCTTCCAAAAGAATATTATTGCCGGTATGAGTAACGGTGCTGTTAAGTAATTGAGAAAAATGAGGTAGAGAAGAAAATGGTTAAAGTAGATTTAGATCATGTTTATAAGAAATATGAAGGTAACGATAATTATTCGGTAACTGACTTTAATTTGCATATCAAAGATGAAGAATTTATCGTCTTTGTTGGTCCATCTGGTTGTGGTAAGTCAACTACTTTAAGAATGATCGCTGGTTTGGAAGATATTTCCAAAGGTACATTGAAGATTGGTGGAAAAGTCATGAATAACGTTGCACCTAAGAATCGTGATATTGCGATGGTCTTCCAAAACTATGCTTTATATCCTCACATGACTGTTTATGACAACATGGCCTTCGGGTTAAAGTTGAGAAAGGTTCCTAAAGAAGAAATTGATAAAAAAGTACAAAAAGCTGCTAAAATTTTAGGCCTTTCTCAGTATTTGAAACGTAAACCTGCAGCTTTATCAGGTGGTCAACGTCAGCGTGTTGCCTTAGGACGTGCAATTGTCCGTGACGCTCCTATCTTCCTAATGGATGAGCCGTTATCAAACTTGGACGCTAAATTACGTGTTACAATGCGTGCAGAAATTGCTAAATTACATCAACAATTAAAGACAACTACTATTTATGTTACTCACGATCAAACTGAAGCTATGACTTTGGCCGATAGAATTGTCATTATTAAAGATGGTATTCAACAACAGGTTGGTACGCCAATGGAAGTTTATAACAAGCCTGCAAATGTCTTTGTAGCTGGCTTTATTGGATCACCTGCGATGAACTTCTTTCATGTTATCTTGAAGGATGGAAAGATTATCGACAAGGAAAATCATGACTTTGAAATTCCAGTTCCAGAAGGTAAATTAAAAGTTTTGAAAGATAAAGGATACAATGGTAAAGAATTAATTTTTGGTATTCGTCCAGAAGACGTTCACACAGAGGGAGTTTTCTTGGAAAGCTTCCCAGAGCAAGTTGTTGAAGCTAAAGTTATTGTTTCTGAACTTTTGGGTGCTGAGACACAACTTTATTGCAAGGTTGGCAATACTGAATTAGTTTCAAAGGTAGACGCTCGTGACTTTACTAAGCCTGGTGCCAAAGTAAGAATGGGCTTTGAAATGAATAAATCTCACTTCTTTGATCCTGAAACACAAAAGGCAGTTGAAAATTAAGGAATTTGTTAAATGAAACAAGAATTAATCACTTTTGATGAAAAAAACAAAGTTTTTCATCTACACAATGATCAAATTTCATATCTTCTTTCAGTAGAAGATGGTGGTACGCTTTGCCATTTGTATTTTGGCAAAAAAGTGAATAATTACCATAATCAATTACGCTATCCACGTCTTGATCGCGGCTTCTCTGGTAATTTGCCAGGATCACTTGATAGAACTTTTTCAAGAGATTCTTTGCCTAAAGAATATAGTACAGCTGGTGAAATGGATTATCACACTCCAGCTGCTGTAGTACGGCAAGCTGATGGTTCTAATGCTTTGTTTTTAACTTATAAGGATTATCGTATTGAAGATGGTAAGCCGAATTTAAAGGGATTACCTCATTCATGGGTAAAAGATAAAAGTGAAGCTCAGACTCTAATTGTTACTCTTGAAGATAAGAAAACTGAGTTGAACTTTGATTTGTTCTACACTATTTATCGTGATCGTCCAGTTATTGTTCGCTCAGTAAAAGTGAAGAATGCAGGTAAGGAAACGGTTAATCTTGAAAAAGTTGCTTCTATGCAGATCGACTTTGTAGATCGTAATTTTGAATCAATTACTTTGCCTGGTGCACATGCGCATGAACGAAGAGTGGATCGTAGTAAGATTCATCAAGGTATCCATGTCTTTTCAAGTCATCGTGGTACTTCAAGTCATCAAATGAATCCATTCTTGGCTCTAGTTGATCCTGATACGGATGAATTCCAAGGGGACGCATATGGTTTTGCTTTTGTATATTCTGGTAATCATAAGTTTGAAGTCGAAAAAGATCAATTTGCACAAACTCATGTAAACGTTGGAATTAACGACTTTAACTTTAATTGGCAGTTGAATGCAGGGGATGCATTTCAAACCCCTGAAGTCTTAATGGTTTACTCAGATCAGGGTTTAAATAAAATGAGTCAAGCCTTTCACAGCTTGATTCATGATCGAATTATTCGTAGCAAGTATAAGAATGAAGTTCGTCCAATTGTAGTGAACAACTGGGAAGCAACTTACTTTGATTTCAATGAAGATAAATTAAAGACCATTGTTGATGATGCCAAGAAATTAGGTATTGAGATGTTCGTTCTTGATGATGGTTGGTTCGGTCACCGTAATGATGACAATTCTTCATTAGGTGACTGGAAAGTATTTGCAAAAAAGTTCCCTAGAGGATTAGATCATTTTGCTGATTATGTTCATGAGCAAGGCTTGAAATTTGGTTTGTGGTTTGAACCTGAAATGATTTCATATGATTCTGATCTTTACAAGAATCATCCTGATTATTTGATGCATGTCCCTGGTAGAAATCCTAGTCCATCAAGAAATCAGTATTTACTTGATTTAGGTCGTAAAGAAGTACGTGATAATATTTTTAATCAGATGGAAAAGATTTTAGGATCAGGCAAGATTGATTACATCAAATGGGATATGAATCGTCACTTGTCTGATATCTATGAAACAGATTTACCAGCAAATCGACAAGGAGAAGTTTACCATCGCTATGTTCTAGGTCTTTATGACTTATTAGAAAGAATTGTTGATGCTCATCCAGACCTCTTAATTGAAGGTTGTTCTGGTGGCGGTGGTCGTTTTGATGCCGGTATGGCTTACTATGATCCACAAATTTGGGCTAGTGATGATAGTGATGCCATTGATCGTTTAACCATTCAATATGGTACGAGTTTGGTTTATCCGCAATCAATGATGACTTCACACGTATCAGTTAGTCCTAATGAACAAAACGGTCGAATTACTCCATTCAATACTCGTGGCATAGTAGCAATGTGGGGCGATCTTGGTTATGAACTTGATTTAACCAAGTTAAGCCAAGAAGACCGTAAGGCGGTGGCTAAGCAGGTTGCTGCATACAAAAAGATTAGAAAAGTGACCCAGTTTGGCAAGTTCTATCGTTTGAAGTCAGCCCAAACTAGCAATCAGTGTGCTTGGGAGACTGTTTCAGCCGATCAAAATGAAGTCGTATTAAGCACAGTTAAAGTAATGGCTTCAGCTCAACCATATTTAACTAAGACGAAATTAGTTGGTCTTGATCCAAATAAACAATACGAGGATCAAGCTACTCACGAAGTTTATGGTGGCGATGAACTGATGAATATGGGCTTTTATGATCCTGCTGAACATGGTGATTTTAAAGCCTATATGTATCACTTTAAAGCAATAGACTAGAGGTGTTTTGATGCCAATTAAAAATAAAGTAATGTTGATTACCTATCCAGATAGTTTAGGTAAAAACTTGCAAGAATTAAGCGAAGTCTTAGAAAATGATTTAAAAGGTGCGGTTGGCGGCATTCATTTACTGCCATTCTTTCCTTCAACGGGTGATCGCGGATTTGCACCAACTGATTACACGACAGTTGATCCTAAATTTGGTAATTGGTCAGATGTTGAAAAGTTGGGCGAAAAATACTACCTGATGTTTGATTTTATGATCAATCATATTTCTAGGCATTCTAAGTATTACGAAGATTTTCAAAAGAATAAGGACAAAAGTTCATATGCAGATATGTTCTTAAGTTGGGATAAGTTTTGGCCAAAAGGTCGTCCAACTAAAGAAGATGTGGACCTAATCTATAAGCGTAAAGATCGTGCTCCATATCAAGAGATTACTTTTGCGGATGGGAGCAAGGAGAAACTTTGGAATACTTTTGGTCCTGAGCAAATCGATTTAGATGTGCGCAAAAAGGTTACGCAAAAGTTTATTAAGGACACGTTGGTTAGCCTAATTAAGCACGGAGCAGATATCATTCGTTTGGATGCTTTTGCTTATGCTGTGAAAAAACTAGATACTAATGACTTCTTTGTAGAACCAGAAATCTGGAATTTGCTTAAGCAGGTACAAGATGATATTGCTGATGAAGGAGCAACGATTTTGCCAGAAATCCATGAGCATTATTCTATGCCGTTCAAGATTTCAAAACATGGCTACTTTATCTACGACTTTGCTCTACCAATGGTTACTCTGTATTCGCTTTATTCAGGTAAATCCAATCGTTTGGCAGCTTGGCTAAAGAAATGTCCAATGAAGCAATTCACTACCTTGGATACTCATGATGGTATTGGCGTAGTTGATGCGCGTGATATTCTTTCTCCAGAAGAGATCGATTACACCAGCCAAGAACTTTATAAAGTTGGTGCTAATGTTAAGAAAAAGTATTCAAGTGCTGAATATCATAATTTGGATATTTATCAAATTAATACTACTTTTTATTCAGCTTTGGGCGATGACGATAAAAGATACTTCATGGCAAGATTATTGCAGGTCTTTGCTCCTGGGATTCCGCAGGTCTACTATGTTGGGATGTTAGCTGGCAAGAATGATATTAAGCTCCTTGAAGAAACTAAAGAGGGGAGAAATATTAATCGTCATTATTACAGCAAAGCTGAAGTTGAACAAGAAATTCAGCGACCTGTTGTTGCCTCTTTGTTGAAACTCTTTACTTTTAGAAACAATGAACCTGCATTTGACTTAAATGGTTCTATTGATATCTCTACCCCTAATGAAAATGAAATCCGTATTGTTCGAATCAATAAAGAACAAAATCATAAAGCAGAATTAACTGCTAACTTACAAGATTTAACTTACCGAGTTTTGGTTAACGGTAAGCAAATCAACTTTTAAAATTATTCCTCAATATTATTTCCTCAAAAGATCATAATCTATAACCTTATTGAAAGACAATGCACATCGCATTGTTTTTTTATTTTATGTTCAAGAAATTTATATTTCTGAAAAAGTTTGATTGTAAGCGTAAAAAACTGAAGTATCTTAAAACCCCACCTTGGCTTGTGCTAAGATGGGGTTAATTATATTCAAAATTTATCTGCAGCTTGCCTGCACTTGCTTTGTCTGTCAGAGTTGATTCATTGGGTAATTTATAGAGTAAATATTTTAGATATTTTTCTGGATCTAAATCATTGCGTTTTGCAGTTTCAATCAAACTAAGAATGATAGAAGATTTGGCTCCGTTAAAACTCTGAGAGAATAACCAGTTCTTGCGCTCAATTACTAGCGTCTTGATTGCCCGTTCAGCTAAATTGTTGGATAAAGCCAGTCGGCCATTTAATAAAACATGTTTGAATGTTGTTTCATGATTCAAAGAGTAAGCAAAGGCTTTTCCAAAATTGGAATTAGGCAGAGTCATTGCTTTATGTTTTGGTTAGATAGGTTTTCCCAGTCTTTTTCTAGGACAAACATTCTATCGCAATAACGTACGCCTTGATTAGATATTGACTTGTTTGAGGCTTCAGGCGGAACGGCTTCGAAAAATTTTCTTCTGATTTGGTTTCAGTCTTACTCATTAGGATCTTCCTCTCTTTTTTAGATAATTTAAAGCATGCCAGAAACGCACGCAAAATCAATAGAAATTGCGGCTCTATAATTTTTCCTGTTGATGACTTATCTCTGTGATAAGCTGTTAACAGGATTTTTTATTGCATAAAAAAGGAGGACATAGTCCTCTCTACAATAAAAAATCCGTTCCACCAAACATTTTATTTGTATAAACAAAGGTATTACTATGTCCTCTTTAAATGATTATATTAGATTTGCTCTTGATATTGAAGACCACAACATTGTTTTTAAAGATTATTTTTATAAAATTCTCAATGGTACTAAATATAAAATTTATGAGGCTGAGCTCATTCAGCCAGCCTGTCCTTTTTGTGGCTCAGTTAGTCTGATTCATAACGGACACCTTAAGATCCACGTACGCTATATCACTGCTAATGCTAGTGTCCCTGTCTTAATTAGGCTGTTTAAGCAAAGGATCAAATGTCGTGACTGCAGTAAAAGATCCATGGCTCAAAGCAGCTTGGTAAATAAATACTGCTGTATCTCTAACACTTCAAAGCTAAAGATCCTTAGTGCCTTAACTGAGGATCGTTCAATGACTAGTATTGCTCGCGAGCACAATACTTCAGTTAATACAGTTCAAAGGGTACTGGCATCTTGCTCTCATCGCTTTATTGACGGCTATGACTATTTGCCTGAACATCTTGCTTTTGATGAGTTTAAGGGAGTAGACAGAAAGCTTCATTTTATCTGCTTAAATGGCGAAACTCATGAAGTAGTCCAAATTCTCAGAAACAGGTTCAAGAAGAATCTATTAAAATACTTTGGCAAGTTTACGCTTAAAGCTAGAGCCAACGTTAAGACCGTAACCATGGATCTTAACTTCTATTACCAGGATATCGTTAGAGCATGTTTCCCTAATGCTCAGATTATTATTGATCGCTTCCACATGGTGCAGATGCTTACCAGATCTATAAATTCTCTAAGAGTAGCTGTTATGAAGAAGTTTAAAAAAGGCACCAGAGAATACAGCCTGCTCAAATCTCCTTGGAAGCTATATCTTAAGAAGTTTGATGATCTAGAAAAGATCCATCCCAGATACAACTGGCATTACAAGGATTCGCTTACTCAAGAACAAATCGTCATGGAAGGCATTGAATGTGACGACACTCTAACTAACTCCTACAACTTGTTGCAGGCCTTCTTTACGGCACTTGATAAACATGATACTAAAGCTATGAAAGATATTATCTACTCTAAAGAAAAGGTTGGACCTTTAATGCATAGGACGCTTTTAACCTTTAGGCATAACCTAAAAGCCGTTCTAAACGGTGCTAGTCTGCCTTATTCCAATGGCTGTCTTGAAGGCTTCAACCGCAAGATAAAACAAATCGAAAGAACTGCTTACGGCTACTCTAACTTTATCAATCTCTTAACTAGAATCAGACTGGAAGAAAACAAGGTAAAAGAAAAAGGACCAAGCAATTTATTAATTGCTTAATCCTCATCTTTTACTCTTCATCAACAGGATTTCTTGACAAAGAGCCGGTTTTATTTTGCTTTATGCCTTTTTTCTTAAGGTAATAAAGATTGCGATAAAACTTAGAATATAGGCAATTACGTTAATTGTCCATCCTAAGTTGTAAGAATGGGTTTGGTCGAAGAATAGACCTACCAAGTATACTGATAGCGACATTGCGAATGCTCCCAGCATGTTGATTACGGACAAAATATTACTATAATCTTTTTCGCCAAATTGCTTTTGGATTAAGTATGGTAGAGCCACTAGGCAGACACCTTGACCTAAACCAAGAATAAAAGCAGAGATAGTCAGCAGGGTACTGTTAGTCAAGAAGATTTGGCCACTCCAACCTAAAATGCCAAAAAGTGAGTAGACCAACAATACTAAAATTGGACTTAATTTATCCAAGAAATAACCAATGGAAATTTTACCAACAGCTGCACCGATCATTACACCGGATACCACACTAGCTGCTAAAACTGGTGAAATTCCTAAATTAGTAATGTGGCCTGAAATATGCTGAACGCTTCCCGACACAAATTGCAAAGCTAACATCGCAAAGGCTAAGGCATAAAAGACTGGTTGATGAAGTGCTTCTTTAAGCGTAATGCCGTTTAAGAGTGAATTTGATTCAGACTTAGTCGTTGTGCCGTAAGCAGGGTGCTTTTCATCAGGGTTAGGTCTAATTGAAGCAGCAAGTGGCATTAAGATCAAGCCAATTAAAAGACCTTCTGCGATAAAGCCGCCACGCCAGCCGAATTTAGTAATGATATCTGCGATAATCGGGTTAAAAATGGTTCCACCGAATGCGGATAGGCCCAGAGAAATACCCATTACTGTGCCGAGTTTTTGGTTAAACCAATTACTTAAAAGAACGGGAATTGATAAAGTAATTGCAATTGGCTGACAAATACCAATGATGATCCAAGCAATGTAAAAATGCGTTAAGCTGTGAGCTGCAGCGAGCGTTAACATACTGATGGCGATTATGCTGAAACATGCAGTTAGTAACCAGCGCAAGTTTACTTTCTTCATAACTTTTCCTGCAAAAAGGAGTGAAATAGCGGCAGCTGCGTTCTGCAGGGTAGTCATCAAGGCTACGCTGGCACGGCCAACATGAAATTCCTGGCTGATCGGCCCAAAGAACAGACCGATAGTATTAACAATCAGGCCAAAGCCAATCATTGAAATAAAACAACAAACAATAAAAATCGCCCAAGGAGTGATGGTTCTTTTTTGGGTCACTTTCTTTCCTACTTTCTAAATTGAAAAATCATAATTAATATTGTATCGAATTTTTTCATTAGAATAGGTTAAGGATTTTTAAAATATTATTTTTGGCTTATTTATAGATTGACTTTGGCTTTTTCGAGGGTGATTTTTGCAGGAATAGTAAAAATTAACGCCTCTTTTTTGCTGTAACATGTATACTAAACATATAAAAAGTCTTGAGTGGAAGGGAAAAAATCATGCGTTGGAGAAGAATTTTACTAGGTGGAGTTTTGGCAATCGGTGTTGTCACAGCGATGTTTACTTGGTCGGTAGATAGGGTAGAGACCGGCGATAAGGATCTGCCCACGCAGGTTAAGGACTACATGAAGTGGCACCACATCAATGGTGTAGCCCTGGTTAGCGGTAAAAAAGGCCAGCCCGTTGTGGTGAAAAACAAAGAAACTTCGAATAAAGAAAAAGTGGTCGAAGCTAATCGCTTGTTTCCAATTGCTTCTTTGCAAAAGATCATGACTGGGACTGCTATTTATAAATTAAAGCAAACAGGCCAACTTGATTGGAATACGTCGCTATCCACGTATTATCCTCAAATTCCGGGTAGCAAGAGCATAACGATCCGTGAATTGCTCAACCACACTAGTGGTTTAATCAATAATGCCCGGCCAGATTCGCCGCTAAAAGGTGAAAAGGAGCAGACTGCTTTCATGCTCAAGCACATCAAGTACGACCACCTTCACACTTGGGACTATCAAGACATTGACTATGAATTGTTAGCAGCAATTATTAGTAAGCAGACGCATCTGAGCTACAATGACTATATTAAACAGACTTTTGCGGGGCCACTTAACCTTAGACAAATTAAGGATTTTTCTGAGGTTGCCAAAAATGAGGTGCCTCAGCCTGTAAATAATGTTAGCTGGCATGAGGTTACAGTAACTACGTCTTCTGATTTTGGAGCAGGGAACTTATTCATGTCGCCAAAAGATTATTGGAAGTTTATAAATCAGGCAGTGCTAAAGAATCCTAAGATGATCAATACTTTTTCTCAACAGACTCAGCATGAAGAGGTGGCCTATTTTGGCGGCGTATATTTCCATAATAATGTGATCGCCGGCAATGGAAGCATCCCCGGTTATAATTCGTGCTTTATCGCCAATTACAAGACGAATGAAACGGTTATGATGTTTTCTAATAATATCGATTATTGGGATTTGAAAGAAGATTCGGATTACATTTTGCATCATTATGTTGGCTATCGCCCAGAGTTTAGATTTTAGTATAGAAAAAACGCAGTTCCAATTAAGGAATTGCGCTTTTTGTTTACTTTTTCATTTGCTGCATCTTCTTCATCATCGCAGCACGTTTAGCCATTTGCTTTTGCAAAGACTTAGCTTGCTTAATTGATAAAACCTTCCAATTCTTTGGCACATTGAAAGTATATTCACGATGCTTCAACTCATTATTGTGACCAAACCAGCCAAACAAGAATTGATTCCAGCCATTACTGAAAACGTAGCGTTCAGTCTTGATTGTCATTGAAGGCTTAGCTGCAGTTTTCATACTAGCGTGAGTTTTATCGGTTTTAATTGGGGTAGGCTTCTTATCTGTATTTTTTGTTTTATATAAATAGATCTTTTCTGTTCCGTTGCCAAGTGGTTGGTATAAAAGAACTGGCAATTGCGGGGATGCAGAAGAGACCAATTCTTTTTTAACAGTGGTAGTTTGGGTCTTCATACCATAGTGATTGTAGTCGTGAGCTACGATTCCAGCGATACTCAATACTGCGATGAGTAGTGAAATAATCGCAAGCGGCATATAACCCTTTTTAGGAATTACATTGAAATAGATAAAGGCAATAACTGCCAGAATTAAGATAATTAAAATCATTAGCTGTCCACCTTCTCTGAACGTTCACGTGCACGATTACCTTTCTTCAAGAAGAATGAAAGAACTAAGGCGATCAATGCAAAGAGAATACTAATTGCAAATGAGGCATGGAAACCATCAAGTGTCGCATTAATTGCACCATTCTTATATTGAAGTGGCAACGTCTTAAGCATTGACTTGGCTGGCATATTGTTGTTAGTAGTTGTAGTCAATACTGAAACAAGGATGGCAGTACCAATTGATGATAATACCTGTCTAAAGGTGTTGTTAACGGCGGTACCGTGAGAAATCTTATCTAATGGAAGTGAGTTCATCCCTGAAGTAGTAACGTTCATCATAACCAGAGCAACACCAACCATTCTGATTGCGTAGAGAATAATAATCATTAAGAATGAACTATTCTCAGTTAAAAATACGAATGGAATAGTTCCCAAAGTAAGAAGTGTCATACCAGTAATGGCCATTTTTCTTGCACCATAACGGTCAAAGATTCGACCAGTAATTGGTGACATAATCCCAATCATCAAAGCACCTGGAAGTAAGATCAAGCCAGAGTGAAATGCGGATTCACCACGTAAGTTTTGAATATAAAGTGGTAAAACCATTTCGATTCCAACCATGGCTAGGTTAGTAACACCTGAAAGAATAGCAGCAAGTGAGAATTCGAAGTGCTTGAATACTCTAATATCAAGAAATGGATCATCCATCTTCAATTGGCGAATACCAAAGAGAATTACGAAGATGATACCGACAAAAATAAAGGCTAAAATTTCAGGATTTGTCCAACCTTTATTACCAGCTTCTGAAAAACCATATAGTAGAGAACCGAATCCGATAGTTGAAGTGGCAACTGAAAAGACATCGATTTTTTCATCCTTAGTTGGCAAAACGTCTTTTACTAAAAAGGCAGCAAGGATTACAACAATTCCGGCAATTGGAGCAATAATGCTGAAAAGGTAACGCCAGGAAAGATTGTCGACTACCCAACCAGATAATGTTGGCCCAATAGCTGGAGCTAGGCCAATAACGATGCCGACTGTCCCCATGGCGGCCCCACGTTTATTAGCTGGGAAGATTGAAAGCATGATTGTCTGAAGCAGTGGCATGGTGACCCCAACACCTAGACCTTGAATAATTCTCCCTGCTAAAAGTGTCTGAAAGTTAGGTGCAATAGCAGCAATTACCGTTCCAATGAAGAAGGTTGACATTGCTGAAAGGTACATCTTTCTAGAGCCGAAGCGATTGATTAGCCAAGCAGAAATAGGAATCATTACTCCATTTACTAATAAGAAAGCGGTAGAAAGCCATTCTGCAGTAGCAGTACTAATCTTGAAGTCTCTCATAATAGAAGGTAAAGCAGTCGACAAAAGCGTACCATTCAATACCGTACAAAATGAGCCGATGATCAATACTAGTACTAATAAGTTACGATTGTATTGTTTTTCATGAATATCGACAGGTTGTTTATTCATGTTCATCCCCCTTTTTGTGAAAATTAAGTTCGGTAACTAATATAAGCCTAAAAAATATCAATGTCAAATAATCTTACACAAGTGATATAAAATATGACACTAAAGTTGAAAAATCTAACATAAATTAATATAATTGTGATAATTAGTGAGGCTGATAAATATGGAAAATGTAAAGAAAAAGAAATTACATCAACTTTTTGAAAATCTAGAAATAGGTATAGGCGGCGTAAGTAGTAGCTTGGGCGTATCGCAGCGTCAACTTAGATATTGGGAGAAAAAGGGCTATATCAAGCCAATCAATGAAGGTTCTGGCGTGCGGCATTACAGTTTGGCAACAGTTTATTTGATTGCTTTTATTAAAGATCAACTTGATGCAGGTTATACCCTAGAAGCAGCTTTCAAGAAGTCAAAAGAAATCCGGATTAAAAGTAAGATTGCTCGCAAATTATTGCGCAATGCTTTTGATGATATTGAAGTAACTGATGAGGCCAAAGGTTACGGTAAAATTGAAATGGGGACAATAAAAGTTGGAGATAAAAATGCTGAAGTAGTCGGGATTGTCGATGAAGATGGCAGCCATTTTGAATTGAAGGAAGAATAAAAGACATCTATCAATGAAATTCATTGGTAGGTGTCTTTTTTGCAATTTTAAAAGATTTTTATAGAAAATTATGATTTGCTAATAATCCCATGACCTTCAAAGAAAAGTCAAAAAGCATTGTTATAATAATAGAAACGAAAGAAGGGACTAATGTTGAATATTTACGGAAAATACGCCCCCCACACTGGATAAGATACTTAACCAGTTAATGAATCGTTTTGATGAATTAAACAACAATTACCAAAAAGTTCATCATGAGCGTTTATATGAACACTTAAATGGCCGTGTAAAAAGTGAAGCTAGTATGGAAGAAAAATGTACCAGAAAGCATTATCCATTGACTGCACACTCAGCTTTGCGTGAAGTGCGTGACAGTATCGGCTTGCGTGTTGTCTGCAACTTTATTGATGACATTTATACCTGTATTGACTACATCAAGAGTTGGGATGATGTAAGTGTTTATAACGAAAAAGACTATATTACTAACGCTAAGCCTAATGGTTATCGTTCATATCATATGATTCTTGAAATTACCGTACCCGACGAAGATGTCGACGGCAATATTCCAGGTCATTATTTTGTTGAAGTGCAGCTAAGAACAATTGCCATGGACACTTGGGCAAGTCTTGAACATGAAATGAAATATAAACATCAGATCAAGAATCCTGAGATGATCGGGAAAGAATTAAAACGAGTAGCTGACGAGCTTGCTTCTTGTGATGTAAGCATGCAGACGATTCGTCAGTAATGGACGGTATTACTGCGCTGAAGAAGATCAGAGAAAGCGACGATAAGACTTATATTTTGATGCTTACTGCTAAAGCCGAAGTTGACGACCGCGTAACTGGCCTTGATAGTGGTGCCGATGACTATATTACTAAGCCATTTTCATTAAAAGAGCTCCTTGCGAGATTGTGTTCAAAAGAACGGCGTGAAGATGATTACACTCCTAATTTATTGACTGTGGGGGATGTAACACTTAACGTTGAACAACAAAACCTGGCCAGTCATAATTCCATTCAATTAAGCGGCCCTGAGATCCAATTGATGAATTATTTTTTTGCTAAATGAAAATAAAGAATTATCAACCGAAGATATTTTTAATCGCGTTTGGAAGAACGACGAAGATGCCAATCCAGAAGTATTCTGGGTTTATGTTTCATATTTACGCCAAAAACTGCGGTCAATCGGTAGCACAGTTAAAATTGAAGGCGAAAAAGGTGGTAGTTATGAATTAGTTAAGTAGGTGATTAGATAATTCAAAAATTCCGTTGGAAGTTCATCGGGACTTCCGTTGCTGCATTGCTACTGGTTTTGTTAATCACTCTGGGCGGTCTTGTCGGGATCACGCGAGTGCAAAGTAAGAATGAAGTCGACCGCGTATTAACTGCCTTGGTTAAAAATGAGGGTCACTTATCACCACGTAATGCACATGCGGCCTTTGGCAATCAAAATGATTCCATCAACCGTAATTTCTTAGGTGGGCCATATAATCCTGAAGCTGTGTATCAATACCGCTATTTTGCAGTGACAGTGGATGCGTCACACCGTGTGTCCGTAGTTAACGATAATAATGTTTATCAGGTTAACAGTACGAAAATTAAAAGCATTACAAGAAAGGCTTTATCTGACCATCAAGATTCAGGCAGCATAGATGTAGGTCGAAATCAATATGCTTACAGGGTTGCCAAAAACTCCGTTGGTCAAACAATGGTCGTATTTTTAAACGAAACGCTAATTTACAACCGTTTCTGGCTGTTATTTAGAGTGGCCGTGGTACTGGGGATCGGTTCACTGATCGTCTTTGCCGTAGTTTTGAAGATTGCTAAATAGGTTTTGCCAATAGCTGTATAATTAAGCTAAAGAAATGGGGCATTAATTTGGCAAAGAAAAAATCTATTTATACCAAAGATGTTGTATTAGTGATGGCAGCATCTTTCTTCTTTATGTTTAGTACGATGTTCGTTAATCCGTTGATCAATGGCTATGCCAAGAACTTAGGGGCAAGCAGCGCCTTTGCCGGTGTAATCGTAGGTATTATGAGCGTTGCCGCAATGTTTTTGCGTCCTATTGCCGGCAATTTGACAGATAAGTTTTCAAAATATCGTCTATCTTTTATTGGCGGTGTTTTGATTTTAATTGGTGTATTAGGCTATGTCTTTACGCCATCAAGTGCTTGGCTGCTTTTATTCAGATTGATCAATGGTACCGGCTATGTTTTGTGTACCGTTTGTATGACAACTTGGCTGGCATTCTTGGTGCCGCGGCAGCACGTGGGCGAAGCAATGGGCTTTTATGGTTTGATGAATGCCTTAGCCATGGCTTTGGCACCGGCATTATCGATTAATATTTATCAAAAAATCGGTTATCGTGAGAGCTTGATCGCCTCGGCTATTTCCGCATTATTAATGGTAATAGCTATCCAATTCGTGGGTGATCATGCCAAGCCAATTGTTAAAGATAAAAGCAAGATGCCTAAAAAGCATTTCAAGATTATTCAGATGAATGTTTTACCGGTAGCGATTTTGACTACCTTGTTTGCGACACCATATTTTGTAACGCAGGCAGATCTCGTTACCTATGTTGAACAAAAGCATTTGTCTGTTGCCGTAGGATCATATTTCTTGATCTATGCGGTAGTACTACTGATCATCAGAATTGGGTTGAAACGTTATTTTGATACTGTTCGCTTCGGTGTTTGGTTCTGGATTAGCTTAATCTCAACCATCGCATATATCAGCTTATTAGCCATGATGAACAATAATTGGCAAATGGCTTTAGCCGCAGTCGGAATGGCAATGGGCTATGGCATTATTTATTCAGTTTTACAATCAACCTCACTTTTACTTGCTCCGATTGAGGAACAAGGTTTAGCTAGTTCTACCTTTTATTTAGGACTTGATATTGCGATGGCCTTTGGCCCAATGCTAAGCGGAGTAGTTGATAGCGTGTTGCCAATTGAATGGTTTTATCCAGTAGAACTAGTATTGATTCCATTCATGCTGCTAGTTTACTTTATCTGGCGCAAACGTTTAAACGAAGCAATTGACCACCATTAATTTACGAAGAAAGGATCAACATTATGAGTGAATATTTAGTAAAGTCCAAGCTTGAAGACACAGAATGGCAAATTGCTAACCAGGCCCGTGAGCATGAATTTATCTGTGATGACAACGATAAGGAACATGATAAGGGCCCTAACCCGGTCGAATATCTATGTGGTAGCGTAAATTCCTGCATCGTAATGTCCGCAGGAATGGTCGCTAAGTCACATGGTTTAGACGTGAAAAATTTTCGTGTAGAAAATAATGCTAAAACTGAAAATCTAGGTCACGGCAAATCGGTCGTAACTGAAATGAACATAAAAGTCTTCTTTGACTCAGAAATGTCAAAGGATGAGAAGGAGAAGTTTTTAGCTCATACTTTGCATGTCTCAACTGTTTATCAAACTGTCAAAGAAGCTATCAAAATTTATGTTGAATTAGCTTAAGGAGAGAAATGATTTAATGTCATTATTAGATGAAGCAGTTGTTTTGAATGATGGTAGCTTGATGCCAAAAGTTGGCGTCACTGTTACCAGTGATGAAGATGTCGCAAGGGCAATGAAGGCAGGCTATCGTTTGCTTAATTGCACTGCGGATGAAAAAATCGATTTTAAAAATCTGAGTCCACAAACTTACGTGGAAATTCAGGTTTCTGAAAAAGTTAATACGCGTGAAGAGATGCGTAATAATTTGAAAGAAATCAGAAATAATCTAGTTGCTAAACATGCCGATTTGGCTATGCTTCGCTTAAGTGATGACGCCGAACGTAATAATCAACTTTGGCAAGAATTAGAACAAGTTAAAATCCAAGGCTGGCTCAAGAATATTGGTGTAACCAATGCTAATGGTGATACCTTGGCTGCTATTTTGAAAGCACCTAAGATTAAGCCCAGCGTAATTCATTTGGATTACGAAGATGGATCTTTAATCAAATTAGCTAGAGAAAACAAGATGCAAGTGGAACTTTCGGTTGCAGGCAATATTGATGCATTGGCCGAAATCGCCGGCCATTATGGTACAAGCACGATGGAATTAGTTTTGCGCTACTTTGCCCAAAAGAGAATTGTGCCAATTGTTCAAGTAGATGATATCGTTGAAAATCCGCAAACTGACTTTACGATTGCCCCAGAAGATATGGAAACAATCGGCCAGCTCTTTGCGGGGAAGTAATTAATGCAATTTCCTAAATAATGTTATAATTAAATTATAAGAGTTTTGTTTTTAGGAGATTTTATAAATGAAAACTAAAAAATTATTTACTTCATTAGCAGCTGCTGTGATGCTTTCAGCAGGTCTTGCTGGTACTGGCATGGCAATGGGTCAACCAGTTCATGCCGCAGGCACCACTCAATCTTCAAATACTAAGACTGGTAATGTTAGTGTAAAACATAGAACTGTTTCAGCTATTGTAAATAGTGATAATCCAAAGCTTGTTGTCGTAGCTAAGGATCAAGCCAATCCAGACCAAATTGATTCAAATTATACTAAGGGTCAAACCATTAATGTTTTATGGTCAACTGAAGCTAAGCAAGGCGACAAGACCGTAACTTTGTACTACATTGAAAATAGAACAATCAATGGTAAAGACAGCTTTGTCTTCATTCCATCAACTGATGTAACTACTTCAGGCAATGTTCCAACTGAATCAGCCTTTGTTGAACAAGCAAACAACGATGTAAAGGCCATTCAAGATGCTTACAAAAGAAGCTTGCAATACATTACTGTAACCCCTAAGTCAAAGAAGGGTGCTAAGATCTACTACGCTTACAAGAAGAGTAAGAAGTCAAAGAAGATTACCTTCGCTGCAAGCAAGAAGACTATTAAGTATGGCAAGAAGTACAAGTCATCAATGATTGTTAAGAACGGTAAGACTAGATACGTTTACATTGGCAAGAAGAGATACGTAAAGCAATCAGCATTGAAGATTGTTAGTGCTAAGTATGCTCCACTTAACTTACCAGATGATCTTAAGAATTTGATCGTTGAAAACTAGAATTTATTAATAAAATGAAAGGGCGCTACGAATGTAGCGTCTTTTTTATATTTTAAAAACTTAATAGTGTTATTATTTGCATCTTATATAAATTAATATATTAACAAAAATTAAAATGCTACTGCTTACAAGCTTAGCATAAATCAGTATAAAGAATTACAATGTTAGTCGTGCTATCAAGTTAAAAGTAGGGGAGTAGAAAATAGATATGGAAAAGAAATGGAGCATTTCTTTTATTTTAGCGTGTCTTCTAACATTGTTTGTTATTAAACCACAATCAGTTGCAGCTAAGGAATTGAGTCCTTTCCAAACAAAGATGATTGGTAATGGTAATTTCGGGATTTACCAAAGACTTACACGTAGAGGACCTGCATGTTGGATCGGTTCAACGAGAACTTTCAGGCACGGCAACTTCCAAGCCAGTGCTCATGTTACTGTTGAAGTAAGATCAGATGATAACGAAGGTATTGTCAAGGCAGACAAGACGCCACGACCTGGTGCAGGAAGTGCTACTAGTTGGTTTAAACACTTCAAGACTTCAGGTCACTGGGGCAAGAGCTTCGCACCAGAAACTAAGTCACACACCTTTTTAAACAACAAAAAACTCTCAAGTAATAATTCTTGAGAGCTTTTTTGCATTAATATCTATATATTTCACGGCTGTGATCGTTAAATTTGGTAATTAAAATTCCTGAAGGCAGCGGTGAAGAAGCAATAGCCTGTTTAAGTGATTTATTTCGATCTCTTTCAATAGAGAATATGTATTTATAATGATCGTAAAACTCAAAATCAATCGTATCTGCACTGCGATAAATTGATTTAACTAGTCGTTTAGACTGAAGAAAATCAGATAGGAAAGTATTACCATCTAGTGCTTCTTTTAAATAGTCTGCTGAGACAACAATGTTGAAGGAAATAGTAGGAGTATCGGTAGATGTACTGATCAGCAACTTATACCAGTCATCATCTAAATAATCAGATGCGTTTAACAAGTAAACTGATTGTAAGGTACCTTTACTTGGAGTCTGTGCTTTTACTTGAAGTCCAACTGTAAAGTTACTTCTTATGATGCTACCCCACGTAGCAGAGTCTTTTTTACTAAGTAAATCACCTGCAAGACTAAAGATGCAGATACCACCCTTAGACCAATGCTCATGTACGGTAAAGAAGCAAGCAACCGAAAACAATAGATAGACCGCCAGCACTACACTATTCCGAACCAAAGACCAAAAGATAAGCATTTTGAGAAAATCTAAACTTTTGGATTTTCCTACAATGCCGACTACGGCGGAATCCCTCCCACTCCTTATATATTTCTTTCTGTATACATTGAATTTGTATTTAGTAAAATGCAGACAACACCACGGATCGGCTTTTGGCTGGACAATTCCAACCAAACACCGCAGCAGACAGTAGAAACCATTCTGAACGTTAGGAAGCCGGTATGATTGTTACATATAAGGGGAAGAAAAATTTCTTTTAGATACTTGTTTTCCTAAAACTGATGTGATATAATAATTCAATTCCAGAAAAGGAGTAAAAAATATGCGGCAAGGTATTCTTAAATAAAACTATAATCAAATAGTGGGAACAAAGGATTATGATAGTCCCTTTTGTAGGGGCTTAGTTTTTTGTACCCAATTTAAGAATACTTTTGCCTTATCAATTTTGACATATCCCCAAAAACAGCACTCACAAACAGGTGTATGCTGTATATGTGTATGTCCGCAAATTATCATCCCCAGTGGTAAAAGTATTTTACTGCTGGGGATTTTTATGCCCTTCGGGGCAGTAAAGGGAGGAAAATCACATGAAAATAATCAATATTGGAATTCTTGCCCATGTAGACGCTGGAAAGACGACCTTGACGGAGAGCCTGCTATATGCCAGCGGAGCCACTTCAGAACCGGGGAGCGTCGAAAAAGGGACAACGAGGACGGACACCATGTTTTTGGAGCGGCAGCGTGGGATTACCATTCAAGCGGCAGTCACTTCCTTCCAGTGGCACAGATGTAAAGTCAACATTGTGGATACGCCCGGCCACATGGATTTTTTGGCGGAGGTGTACCGCTCTTTGGCTGTTTTAGATGGGGCCATCTTGGTGATCTCCGCTAAAGATGGCGTGCAGGCCCAGACCCGTATTCTGTTCCATGCCCTGCGGAAAATGAACATTCCCACCGTTATCTTTATCAACAAGATCGACCAGGCTGGCGTTGATTTGCAGAGCGTGGTTCAGTCTGTTCGGGATAAGCTCTCCGCCGATATTATCATCAAGCAGACGGTGTCGCTGTCCCCGGAAATAGTCCTGGAGGAAAATACCGACATAGAAGCATGGGATGCGGTCATCGAAAATAACGATAAATTATTGGAAAAGTATATCGCAGGAGAACCAATCAGCCGGGAAAAACTTGTGCGGGAGGAACAGCGGCGGGTTCAAGACGCCTCCCTGTTCCCGGTCTATTATGGCAGCGCCAAAAAGGGCCTTGGCATTCAACCGTTGATGGATGCGGTGACAGGGCTGTTCCAACCGATTGGGGAACAGGGGAGCGCCGCCCTATGCGGCAGCGTTTTCAAGGTGGAGTATACAGATTGCGGCCAGCGGCGTGTCTATCTACGGCTATACAGCGGAACGCTGCGCCTGCGGGATACGGTGGCCCTGGCCGGGAGAGAAAAGCTGAAAATCACAGAGATGCGTATTCCATCCAAAGGGGAAATTGTTCGGACAGACACCGCTTATCCGGGTGAAATTGTTATCCTTCCCAGCGACAGCGTGAGGTTAAACGATGTATTAGGGGACCCAACCCGGCTCCCTCGTAAAAGGTGGCGTGAGGACCCCCTCCCCATGCTGCGGACGTCGATTGCGCCGAAAACGGCAGCGCAAAGAGAACGGCTGCTGGACGCTCTTACGCAACTTGCGGATACTGACCCGCTTTTGCGCTTCGAGGTGGATTCCATCACCCATGAGATCATTCTTTCTTTTTTGGGCCGGGTGCAGTTGGAGGTTGTTTCCGCTTTGCTGTCGGAAAAATACAAGCTTGAAACAGTGGTAAAGGAACCCACCGTCATTTATATGGAGCGGCCGCTCAAAGCAGCCAGCCACACCATCCATATCGAGGTGCCGCCCAACCCGTTTTGGGCATCCATCGGACTGTCTGTTACACCACTCCCGCTTGGCTCCGGTGTACAATACGAGAGCCGGGTTTCGCTGGGATACTTGAACCAGAGTTTTCAAAACGCTGTCAGGGATGGTATCCGTTACGGGCTGGAGCAGGGCTTGTTCGGCTGGAACGTAACGGACTGTAAGATTTGCTTTGAATACGGGCTTTATTACAGTCCGGTCAGCACGCCGGCGGACTTCCGCTCATTGGCCCCGATTGTATTGGAACAGGCATTGAAGGAATCAGGGACGCAACTGCTGGAACCTTATCTCTCCTTCACCCTCTATGCGCCCCGGGAATATCTTTCCAGGGCTTATCATGATGCACCGAAATACTGTGCCACCATCGAAACGGTCCAGGTAAAAAAGGATGAAGTTGTCTTTACTGGCGAGATTCCCGCCCGCTGTATACAGGCATACCGTACTGATCTGGCCTCTTACACCAACGGGCAGAGCGTATGCCTTACAGAACTGAAAGGGTATCAGGCCGCTGTCGGCAAGCCAGTCATCCAGCCCCGCCGTCCAAACAGCCGCCTGGACAAGGTGCGCTATATGTTTCAGAAGATAATGTAACGTCTTGCGCAATGCAAGCGTTCATTGCTGGCTATTGCGAAATATCATTGATAAAATCAGTATCAGAGAGGAGAAACTATTTTGAACCAGGAACAGACGAATATTACAACAGGAAAGCAAATACGTCATCTGCGAACACAATTGGGAATGACACAGGAAGAACTAGCCGGGGAATTGAATGTTACCCGGCAGGCACTATCGAATTGGGAGAGAGATGTTAATGAACCCGATTTAAATATGTTGAAAAAAATTTGCTTTCTTTTTGGAGTCAACATGGACGATTTTGCGAAGGAGGTAATAACAAAGATGGAAACATATGAAAAAAAGGAGAAACGACAATTTAATGAAAAACGCCCGAAAATCCCCGTATTTTAATGCGGGGATGGATAGGGCTTGCCGTCTCTAACGGCATTGTAGATCTGGTCATTAATGTACTTTTCTACTACTTCTTTAGACATATTCCCTACCGTGCCAAAGTAATAGCTGGGCGACCATAAATGCCCGCCCCACATCCTGTTTTGCTTAATTTCGGGATGATTCTTGAAGAATAAAAAAGCACTTCTTCCTTTGAGTGCTTTGACTACGCTTGAACCTGATTTTGATGGTCTAAAGCTGATAAGCAAATGAATATGTTCAGGCATTACCTCCATTTTTTCAATTTGGATTTGATTATCTTCGGCTATTTGCTTGAGCAGGTCTCGCATTTCTTGAGCCAGGTCTTGGTTAGTAAAGATTTGATTGCGGTATTTAGTACACCAAATTAGATGATAGTGTGCATTATAGACGTAGTGTTTTTCATAGCCTGCGTCTTTTATTTTGTCTCTCTTATTATTCATAGTCTAATATCCTTTCGTCTATTATGTATCTATTTACTGTTGATTATAAGATATACATAGGATATAATCAAATTACAATAATACAAGGAGGTGAAATACATGAAAAGAATGAGCAGTTTAGCCTATCATTTTGGCGTTAAGCTTCGCTTTTATCCTAGTTCTAAGCAAAAGAAAATCATTAAACTAAACTATGATGCGCAGCGCTTTGTCTACAACTCTTATGTAGGACGCAATCGAAGCAATTATCATGCTAAGCACTACTTAGCTGTTAGACAATATCAAGCAATGCCTTTTGCCTTTTCTATTCTTAATAATTATGAGACTAGGTTGGCAGAAGAAGTAGTCACTAATAGCGAACTATTGGATAAGCCAAGGAATATTCGTGATACTTATAGCTTTTTGCGTGTTAAAGAAATTGATAGCCTCGCTATTGCCAACGCCATTCAAAATTATCAGAAAGCTTGGAACAACTATCGCAAGATTGGTTATGGAATTCCGACTTTTCACAAAAAACGCAGCGACTGGTCATATCAGACTAACTGTCAATATCCTAAGCAGTCAGAAGCCTATCTTGATAACGGGACAGCTAGATTTATTGATGCTAAACATATTAAATTGCCTAAGCTGGGAATTGTCCGCATTGCTGGTTTTAGAAAACTGATTA